>CATJJD010000306.1 GCA_949740385.1 uncultured Lachnospiraceae bacterium | reverse complement strand
CTTCCGATCTGCTCGGGGAGGTGTAGAAGATCTGGGAAACCGTAACGGTTCCGCGGCCCAGGAAGCGTGCCTCCTCGTAGTCACTGTTGTATTTCGGGTTCAGCATCTTCACAAGCCCCTTGCTACAACTGCGAGTGGTCCACGGAGCTGTATGTGCATGAGGCGCAGGGGGAGTACATCAAAGCCTGGTTTGCGCTGGCATTTCTGGCGAAGGAGTACGGGCTTGGCGAGATGGACGGCTTTCAGTTCAACATCAGCGTGGGCTATGATCTGGAGGGCATCCGATCCGAAAAGATCGACCGCTTTATCGAGAGCATGAAGGATGCGAAGGACACCGAAACCTTCCGGGAGTGCAGAGATTACCTGCTGACTCACGCGGGAGAGTTCCGGAATATGACGAGGGCGGATGTGGAGGGCATCTCCTCCGAGATCTGCAATTCCGTGACGATCTCCACCCTCCACGGCTGCCCGCCGCAGGAGATTGAGCGGATCGCAGAGTACCTGTTAAAGGAAAAGGGCATGCACACCTTTATTAAGTGCAACCCGACGCTTCTCGGCTACGACTTTGCCAGAGAGCGCCTTGATAAGATGGGCTACGACTACGTGGCCTTCGGCCGGTTCCACTTTGAAAACGATCTGCAGTACGCGGACGCGGTGCCGATGCTTACAGGACTGATGAAGCTGTCAGAGGAGAAGGGGCTGGAGTTCGGCGTTAAGATTACGAACACCTTCCCGGTGGACGTAAAGGAGGGAGAGCTTCCGGGCGAGGAGATGTACATGTCCGGAAAATCCCTCTATCCGCTCTCCATCGCCCTGGCGGCGAAGCTGTCGGAGGAATTTGACGGAAGGCTTCGGATTTCCTACTCCGGCGGAGCCGACGCGTTTAACATAAACAAAATTGTCGGCTGCGGCGTCTGACCGGTGACGGTGGCAACAACCGTGTTAAAGCCGGGCGGCTACCAGAGAATAAAGCAGATCGCGGAGAAGCTGGACAAAATGGGAGTACAGCCATTCACCGGCGTGCAGGTGGAGGCCCTTCGCGGGCTGGCGGAGTCCGCAGTCAGCGACCGGCACCACGTAAAGCCGGCGAAGCCTGCAAAGAGCCGCAAGTCCAGGGAGCGGGTGCCGCTGTTAAACTGCCACACCGCGCCCTGTGAGGACGCCTGCCCGATTCACCAGGAGATCACGTCCTACGTGGCTCTTGCGGGGGAGGGGAAATACGACGAGGCGCTGTCTGTGATCTTAAACCGCAACGCGCTGCCGTTTATCACCGGAACCATCTATCTGGCGCTCTCGGACTGGAACGAGAGCGTAAGCAGAGAGCTTAACGATGTTGTGAGGGGCGGCATCCGCTCCTTCAAGCTCTACATGACATACGATGCGATGGTGATGGACGATAAGAGCATCTATGAGGTCCTTGTGCGTCTTAAGGAGCTGGGCGGCATTGCCGGGGTGCACTGCGAGAACCGGGGCATCATCGACGCAGAGCTTGCGCAGGTTCTTCGAAAAAAGGGGCACCGGAGAGACGTGTCGGACTATCCGGGCACCCGCCCGAATCTGGCGGAGGCCGAGGCAGTGTCAAGGCTGTTAAAAATCGCGGCCTGCGCCGGCGCCCCGGTGATTATCGTGCATCTGAGCACGAAGGAGGGCCTGCGGGAGGTGGAGCAGGCGAGAGCGGCGGGGCAGACCGTCTATGTGGAGACCTGTCCCCAGTATCTGCTTCTGGACGAGAGCCGCTACCGGCTGCCGGAGGCAAGGCTGTACATGTGCGCGCCGCCGCTTCGGACAGAAGCGGATCAGGAGGCCCTGTGGGATGCGGTCTGCGCCGGACAGATTCAGACTCTGGCAACGGACCACTGCAGCTTTACGGCCGGACAGAAGGAGGCGGGAGCAGAGGACTTTTCCCGGACGCCCTGCGGGATGCCGGGAGCACAGGAGCGGCCCCTTTTGCTCTGGCACTACGGCGTTGGCACGGGAAGGATCACGGCGGAGCAGATGTGCGCGCTCTTGTCGGAAAATCCCGCAAGGCTCTACCGGCTGTACCCGAAAAAGGGCGTGATCGCACCGGGCAGCGACGCGGACCTGGTCATCTGGGACGAGCGGGCCTCGTACACGCTGTCACAGGACCTGCGGCAGTCGGCGGCGGGCTACAGTCCCTTTGAGGGAACCAGGATGGCGGGAAGACCGTCGGCGGTCTGGCTCAGGGGCAGGCTGGTGGCAGCTGACGGTGCGCTGACCGCCGAAAATACCGGGAGATATGTGACCGCAGCAGACACCGAAATTCTGCTGCAGCACGGTCACTGACAACACTTACATATTAAGGAAAAGAGAGGAGCAGAGAAGATGGCAGACTTCACAGTAAACGGAGTGCGGGTATCTCCGGCAAAAAATCAGAAGCTGATGCGGTTTCTGCGGGATGAGCTTCGGCTGACCTCGGTGAAGGACGGCTGCAGCCAGGGAGCCTGCGGCGCCTGCACCGTCATAATCGACGGGCAGACGTGTAAGGCCTGTGTGCCGTACACGGACACACTGGAGGGAAGAAGCGTCATTACGGCGGAGGGACTCACCGACCGGGAGAAGGAGGTGTACACCTTCGCCTACGCGGAGGCAGGGGCGGTGCAGTGCGGCTTCTGTATTCCGGGCATGGTCATGTGCACGAAGGCGCTGCTGGACAAAAATCCCGACCCGAATGAGCAGGAAATCCGCCGCGCGCTGCGCAACAACTACTGCCGCTGCACCGGGTACGTGAAAATAATCGAGGCGGTGAAGCTGGCGGCGCAGATTATGAGAACCGGGGTGATTCCGGAGGCGCAGGCCAAAGACTGGAAGCTGGGAAGCCGCGTGCAGCGGCTGGATGCGGCGGAGAAGGTGCTGGGAACCGGAAAATACCCGGACGACTATTACCTGGAAGGGATGCTTTACGGCGGAATCGTGCGCAGCCGCTACGCCAGAGCCCGGGTGCTCTCCATCGACACGGAGAAGGCGAAGGCGCTGCCGGGTGTGGCAGCGGTGTACACGGCGGCGGATGTGCCGGGGGAGAATCTCATCGGGCATCTGCGGCACGATCAGTACGTCTTTGTGCCCGAGGGGCAGCTTGTCCACTATCTCGGAGACGCCGTGGCCCTTGTGGTGGCAGCGGACGAGGAGACGCTTGCCCGGGCGAAAAAGCTGGTAAAGGTAGAGTACGAGCCGCTTCCTCCGATCCGAAGCATCGAGGAGGCCAGGGCAGGGGCTGCGACGGTATTTGAGGGGGCGAAGGATAATATCTGCTCCCACGAGCACATCAGCCGAGGGGATGCTGATACTGCCATAGCCGGGGCAAAGCACGTCATTTCCCGCCATTTCGAGACGCCGTGGACCGAGCACGCCTTTCTGGAGCCGGAATGCGCACTGGCTTTTGTGGACGGGGAGGGGGACGTGTTTGTGTACAGCACGGACCAGTCTTCCCATCAGACCCGTGAGGAGTGCGCGATGGTTCTTGGAACCGACCGGGTGAAGGTGGAGAACGCCCTTGTGGGAGGAGGCTTCGGCGGCAAGTAGGACATGACGGTGCAGCCTTTTGCGGCGCTTGCGGCGTACCTGCTGGGGCGGCCGGTGAAGGTGAAGCTCTCAAGAGAGGAGTCTTTTCTCGTGCACCCGAAGCGGCACCCGTTTGTGATGGAATTTACCATGGGCTGCTTCGAAAACGGCATCATTCAGGGGGTAAAGGCCGTCGTGTGCTCGGACACGGGAGGCTACATGTCTCTGGGCGGACCAGTGCTGCAGCGGGCCTGCACCCACGCGGCGGGACCGTATGCCTACGAGAATTTTGAGATCGAGGGCACGGCTTACTACACGAACAACCCGCCGGCCGGCGCGTTTCGGGGCTTTGGCGTGACGCAGACATGCTTTGCTACGGAGACGCTGTTGAACATGATGGCGGACGAGGTGGGAATTTCGCCCTGGGAGATCCGCTACCGCAACGCCATAAGGCCGGGGCAGGTGCTGCCGAACGGCCAGATTGTGGACGAATCCACGGGCCTTGTGGAGACCCTTCTGGCGGTGAAGGAGGACTACGAGCGGGCTTTTCTGGAAGGAACTCCGGTGGGAATTGCCTGCGCCATGAAAAATGCGGGCGTCGGCGTCGGTATCCCGGACACCGGGCGGGTGAAACTGATTGTGGAGGAGGACGAAAAGCTGCACATTTATTCGGGGGCATCCTGCATCGGGCAGGGGCTTGGAACCGTCCTGGTGCAGATGATCGTCGAAAACACCGGCCTTGACCCACAGGACATTGTGTACGAGCGCAGCAACACCTGGATTTCCCCGGACTCCGGCACCACCTCCGGCTCCAGACAGACGCTCATAACCGGAGAAGCCTGCCGGAGAGCCTGTGAGAAGCTGATGGAGGACAAAAGGGCCGGAATGAGCCTGAAAAATATGGCCGGCAGGGTGTACTGCGGCGAGTATCTGGCAAAGACCGACCCCCTTGGGGCCGATGTGCCGTATCCGGTGTTCCATGTGGCCTACGGCTACGCGACCCAGATGTGTCTGATTGATAAGGAGAGCGGCAAAATCGACGAGATTGTAGCGGCCCACGATGTGGGAAAAGCAGTGAATCCCCTCAGCTGCGAGGGGCAGATCGAGGGCGGCGTCATTATGTCCATGGGCTATGCGCTGCGGGAGCGGTACGAGATCGACGAGAACTGCAGCCCGGTGAAAAAGTACGGCGCCCTCGGACTGCTTCGAAGCCACGAGACGCCGAAGGTGAAGGCCATTGTGGTGGAAAAGCCGGGACTTTCCGTGGCCTGCGGCGCCATCGGCATCGGGGAAATTACCTCGATTCCGACGGCGCCCGCCATCACCGACGCTTATTTCCGCTACGACGGAAAGCGGCGTTTTACACTGCCCATCGAGGATACACCGTATGAAAGGAAGGGATGAGATGACCGGTAAAAAGAAATTTCCTTATAAAACGGCGGTGCTGATCTGCAGCGGCTGTAAGAAGGCGGAGACAGAAACGTCCTGCGCATACGGCTGCGTGGGCTGCGGCGCCTGCGAGGCGGCCTGCCCCGCCAGGGCGGTGTCCGTCGCGGCGGGGATTGCGGAGGTGAACGAGGAGCTCTGCAGCGGCTGCGGCATGTGCGTTTCTGCCTGCCCGCAGGGCGTGCTTCGTCTGCACACCTTCGGAAACGACATGGTAGTCGCCTGCGCAAACCAGGACGACGCCAAAACCGCGCGGCAGGTGTGCGGGAGAAGCTGTATCGGCTGCGGTCTCTGCGCGCGGACCTGCACCGCGGAGGCCATACAGGTGGAAAACAGCTGCGCCGCAATCGACGAAGAGCGGTGCCTGAACTGCGGCATGTGCGTACTTGTCTGCCCGCGGGGAGCCATCCGGGATCTGCGGGGGATTGTGCGGCCTGCTCTGCGGTAAATGGAAGGAGCTTCGAAAAAATGCGGGGGCGGCCTTGTGCCGCCCCATCTTTCTGTTAAAATACACCTGTGGAATACTGCCGTAACGGACAGGCGGTCCGTATTCCTTTTTGTGTTCTTATTGCAACAGATTCCCTCCCGGTGTCAAACACGGGATTGGGAAATACTTGAACAATCCCCGTGGATGATGTACAATAAACCCGACCGAAAGGAAATCGGTGCCCTCGGGAAAGATGCGTTGAAGGGGACGTCGGCCGCAGGGGCATTTTTCGTATACTTTTTAGCGCCGGCACCGACGCGGCGCACAGGAGGTCCACATGAAAACCATCAACAATGACATCCGCTCCGGCCGGATGAAGCAGTTTTATCTTCTGTACGGAAAAGAGCGCTACCTGATCCGCCAGTACAGAGACCGGCTGATCTCGGCGCTCTCTGACAGGGGCGATACGATGAATTTCGCGCGCTTTGAGGGGGCGGACATAAGCCAGGGGGAGATCATCGACCTGGCCGAGACGCTTCCCTTCTTTGCGGAGCGAAGGCTTATCGTCATCGAGGAGAGCGGACTGTTTAAAAAGGGGGCCAGGGAGCTGGCCGACTATATGGAGAGCGTGCCCGACACCACATACTTCGTGTTTGTGGAGCAGGAGGCGGACAAAAAGACAAAGCTTTATAAGGAAGTAAAAAAGCGGGGCAGCGCGGTGGAGTTTGCGCGCCAGACCGGCGAGACGCTGGTCCGCTGGATCGAGGGGCGCATCCGAAGAAACGGAAAAAACATTACAGGAGACGCCTGCCGGCTTTTCCTGGAGCGCACCGGGGACGACATGGAAAACATCGACCGGGAGCTGGAGAAGCTGCTCTGCTACACCATGGATAAGGACTATATCGATGTCGGGGACGTTAAGGCCGTCACCACCGTGCGGACCGAGAGCCGTATCTTTGAGATGGTGGACGCGGTTGCAAACCGCGACGGCCGGCGCGCCTTTGGGCTCTACTACGATCTTCTGGCGCTGCGGGAGCCCTCCATGCGCATCCTCTACCTGATCACGAACCAGATCAGCCGGCTGATCACCGTCTGCGCCATGACAAACCAGGGGTTCTCCAATAAGGACATTGCGGCGAAGGCCGGGTGCCCGGAGTTTGCGGTGCGAAAGTACCAGGCCCAGGGCCGCACCTTCTCGATGGAGCAGCTAAAGGCTGCATTAAGGGAGGGCGTTTCGATGGAGGAGGCGGTGAAAACCGGAAAAATAGACGATCAGCTTGCGGTGGAGCTGTTTATCGCCCGCTGCAGCGGCATGAAAAAAAGCCCGGCATGACGGAACCGGGCTTTTGGGTGACTTTTTGATTATTTTCTGTCAGGCAACGCCGTTAACAAGCTTAGCCAGACGGGAAATCTTTCTCGCAGCGTTGTTCTTGTGATAAACGCCCTTGCTGCAGGCCTTCTCGATAACGGAAGTCGCATTCTTAAGCTCCGCAGCGGCAGCAGCCTTGTCGCCGGCAGCGGCAGCAGCCTCAACCTTCTTGACTGCAGTCTTAACGCCTGAGCGGATCGCTTTATTTCTGGCAGTTCTTGTCTGCGTAACCAGGATTCTCTTCTTAGCGGATTTAATGTTAGCCAATCTGTCCACCTCCAAACTCTTTTCAATATTCTCACTTCAGTTAACTGCGGTGAAACAGACACGGACGCTTCATCGCAAACATACCAGATTATAATATGCCAGGGGGACAGCTCTGTCAATACATATTTTCAAAAAAAATGGAGAAATTGATAATAAATCAGTTACTGCAGAGACTTTGCGTGAATATAACAATGATAAGACGGTTAAAGGGGGGCTTTGTTTTGCTGGAAGAAACGTATCCGATTCGAACGGACCTGGCGCTGGAATCCCAGGAGAGGCTTAAGAAAAACCGGGGAGCGGTAAAGGGCGTCAATTTTTGTGAGGAGGAGAGAGAAAACGGTGTGGTGGTGAGCACGGTCATTATCGAGACGGAGAATGCGGCCCACGCCATGGGGCGGCCAAGAGGCACCTATGTGACCATCGAGGCGCCGGAGATGGTGGAGGAGGACGAGGGCTACCACAGAGACATCTCGCTGGAGCTGGCGAGAATCATAAGGCAGATGCTGCCCGGGGAGGAGCAGGAGCCGAAGCCGAAGGAGGAAGGTACGGACCTTTCCCTGAGAGAACGGCTCTCCAGGGGGCTGGACATCTCGGTGCTTGTGGTGGGGCTCGGCAACCGGGAGGTGACGCCGGACGCCCTGGGGCCAAGAGTTGTGGACAATCTGTTTATCACAAGACATATTATGAACGAATTCGGCCGATACGCCTTCTCCGACGAGGACGTGAGCAAAATCAGCGGCATTGTGCCCGGTGTGATGGCCCAGACCGGCATGGAGTGCGTAGAGATTCTGCGGGGCGTGGTGCGGGAGACGAAGCCGGATTTTGTCATCACGGTGGACGCCCTTGCGGCGCGGAACGTCAGAAGGCTCGGGCGAACGATTCAGCTTACGGACACGGGCATCACCCCCGGCAGCGGCATCGGAAACCACAGAAACGCCATCAACCGCGAGAGCATCGGCGTGCCGGTGATCTCCCTTGGCGTTCCGACGGTGGTGGACGCGGCAACCATCGTCTCCGACGCCATGACCACGCTGATTGAGGCCATGTCGCTGTCGGATCTGCAGGGGCTGGACGAGAGGGAGCGGCAGGAGCTGGCGAGAGAGCTTTTGTCCCCGCAGCTAAACGGACTGTTCGTCACCCCGAAAAATATAGACGCATCCATCAAGACGCTGAGCTTTCTCATATCCGAGGGGCTCAACGTTGCGCTGCTGGGGGATAAGGAGCAGTGAGAACCGGAGTGTAATATGGAACGGATACGGCGCATATAATTCCTTAAGCACAAAGCCGCATGGGAAGCCATGCGAGGAGGGGGAGAGACTGCCATGGATTATAGACGGCGCCGCAGCAGGTTCACAGGCCGTAATCAGAAAAGAAGCAGAGGTCTGCTTCTTTTTGCCGTTCTTTTGTCCATTATTTTTTCCGGCAGTCTTCTCTTTCGGGCGGGCCTTGTGCTGGCAAAAAATATCGGGCCGGATCTTGCGGTCCGCTTTTACAACCGGGTGCTGAACCTTTACCTGCCGGGGTACATGAGCGCGCAGATGGAGGGAGGAACCGGCATATACACGGACATCACGGCGTCGGTCTATCCGGCCCTTGCTGCCAGTGAGCAGATACTGTGGTACGAGTCCCAGGCGGAAGGGATGGCGGATTACGAGAATCTGGCGGCGCAGGAAAATTCAAGAACACAGCTTATGCTGGCGGAGAACGAGAGCGCGGCGGAAAGCGGCGGAGACGGCTGCGGCCAGGAGGGCGCTTCCGGAAACGGGAATGCTTTCAGACAGGACGGGGAAGCAGACGTTTCGGCTTCGGACAGCGGACAGCAAAAGGACAGCCCGGCGGATGAGCTTACGGAGGAGGAGAGAAGGGACGGAAAGGCGGTGTCGGTGAACCGGAAAAAGCTGGAGGATTTCGACTACCTGCTGCAGAAATTTTACCAGGTTGACAATACCACCACCATCGGGAGCAGGCTGTTGAACGCGAAGAAGCTTCTGGCGTATGACCTTACGGTTGACAGACAGTCCGACGGCCCCGTCATTCTGATTTACCACACCCACTCCCAGGAGGGCTATAAGGATTCGGTGGCGAATGACCCCTCCACGACGGTGGTGGGGCTTGGGGATTACCTGACAGAGCTTCTGGAGGAGAAGGGCTTTTCGGTGCTCCACGATACCGGCTCCTACGACGTGCCGGAGCGGGACCGGGCGTACTCGGTGGCAGCCCCGAATATCGAGGCCATTTTAAAGAAATATCCGTCCATTCAGGTTGTGATCGATCTGCACAGAGACGGGGTGAACGAGGATGTGCATCTGGTGACGGAGCAGAACGGCAAACAGACCGCAAAAATTATGTTTTTCAACGGCTTAAGCCACACCACGGCGCTGGGGGACATTCCGTATCTGAAAAATCCGTACATAGAAGACAATCTTGCCTTTTCCCTGCAGATGCAGATTGCGGCGGCGGAGTATTACCCGGATTTAACGCGCAGAATCTACCTGAAGGGCTATCGGTTCAACATGCATTTCTGCCCGAAATCTTTGCTTGTGGAGGTGGGGGCCCAGACAAACACGGTGGAGGAGGCGATGAATGCCATGGAGCCTTTGGCAGAGCTTTTGAATAAGGTTCTTACGGGGGCATAAAATCAAATATTTTTTCGAAGAATATTGGACAAATGAGCCGGACTTTGTTATCATACACATATAAACAGCTTTGGACATGCAAAGGGGTATGAAAAGGAGGGCGTTATGGTTGATTATGCACAGGGAAGCGGGAAACAGTACCACACAGGAGTGGGACCGGAGGACATCGGAAAATACGTGATTCTGCCGGGCGATCCGGGGCGCTGTGAGAAGATAGCGTCGCATTTTGACAGTCCGGTCCGCGTGGCCGAAAGCCGCGAGTTTGTGACATACACCGGAACGCTCTGCGGCGAGCGGGTCAGCGTGACGTCCACCGGAATCGGCGGGCCGTCTGCGGCCATCGCCATCGAGGAGCTGTCCAAATGCGGCGCGCACACCTTCCTTCGTGTGGGCACATGCGGCGGCATGCAAAAGGAAGTGATGGGCGGCGATATTGTCATCGCAAGCGGCGCCGTCCGCATGGAGGGGACAAGCAGGGAGTACGCGCCCATCGAGTACCCGGCGGTGCCCGACACCTCGGCGATGAATGCGCTGATTGCCGCAGCAGGAGCGTTAAACGCCAGGTACCATGTTGGGGTGGTGCAGTGCAAGGATTCCTTCTTCGGCCAGCACGAGCCGGAGGTGATGCCGGTGAGCCAGGAGCTTCTGAGCAAATGGCAGGCCTGGATTCGGATGGGCTGCCTTGCCTCGGAGATGGAGTCGGCGGCGCTCTTTATCGCGGGCGGTTTCCTTCGGGTGCGTGTGGCGTCCTGCTTTCTTGTGGTGGCCAACCAGGAGCGGGCGAGGCTTGGACTTTCCAACGAGCAGGCCCACGACACGGAGCTTGCCATCGCGACGGCGGCGGGGGCTCTTCGCATTCTGATCGAACAGGACAGACTGGGCAGTCGGTAATACGGTATGATCCCGCAAGGGATGATATAAATACAATCTGGCGTAAGCCATAGAGAAAAGGAGAGTAAACTATGAAAAAGAAAATTCTTGCAGTTGTACTCACTGCTGCGATGGCCCTCGGACTGGCGGCCTGCGGCGGTGCGCCGGCAAAGAACGACGGAAACAGCGCGGGCGACTCGCAGGGGGCGGACGCTTCCGGCGGCGAAAACACCGCGGGGGACGACGCGTCCGGCGGCGACGAGAGCACAGGGGATGCGATTAAGATCGGCATCGTTCTCGACGTGGGAGGCGTAAACGACGGTTCCTTCAACCAGTCCTCCTGGGAGGGGCTGCAGAGAGCGCAGGCGGAGCTCGGCGTTGAGGCCCAGTACCTGGAGTCTGCGGGAGACGCGGATTATGCGGCCAACATCGAGACCTTTATCGACGAGGAGTGCGACCTGATTATCTGTGTGGGCTACATGCTTGCGGACGCTACGAGAACGGCTGCCGAGGCAAACCCGGACCAGAAGTTCGCCATCATCGACGACAGCACATGCGCGGATCTTCCGAACGTGGCGTGCCTGATGTTTAAGCAGGAGCAGGCTTCCTATCTGGTGGGCTATGTGGCTGGTATGATGACACAGACAAACAAGGTCGGATTTGTTCTCGGTATGGCAAACGAGACGATGAACCTGTTCGGCTACGGCTACTATGCGGGAGCCATTGACGCAAACCCGGATGTGCAGGTTTCCGGCATGAACGCAAACTCCTTCGCCGACGCCGAGACCGGAAAGTCCAACGCCAACGCCATGATCACCAACGGCGCGGACATTATTTTCCACGCGGCGGGTGGTACGGGACTCGGCGTGATCGACGCCTGCAAGGAGGCCGGAATCTACGCCATCGGTGTTGACTCCGACCAGTCGAAGGTGGCTCCGGAGACGATCATCACATCCGCAATGAAGCGCGTGGACAACGCGGTGTTCGATATGGCACAGAAGATCAAGGACGGCACATACGAGAGCGGTGTGATCACCTACGATCTGTCTGCGGGCGGTGTGGACATTGCTCCGACGAAGGATCTGCTTACGGATGAGGTTGTGACAAAGATCGAGGAGATCAAGCAGCAGATCATCGACGGCACAATCACGGTTCCGGATTCCAAAGAGGCGTTTGAGGCCGCTTACGGAGACGTTTACGAGCTGGATTAAACAATATTGATAATGCGTACAGGGGGTAACGATTATGCGTGAGATAAGCATGGAGCGTGTGGAAAAGACCAGGGAGGAGATCCTCTCAATCATTAAAAGTGCAGAGCTGACCCACGAGCAGAAGGTGACGAACCTGGCCAACCAGGCGGACTCTCTTCTCGAGGTGCTGGATGTCCCGGAGGGACTTGACGGGCTTTTGAATGTGCCGCAGGAGGATAAGTGCATCTGCGATCTGTTCGAGGGGCACGCGCCCGTGCGTCCGCGCTATATTGTCCCGGATTACGCAAAGTTTCTGCGGGAGGGGAGCGCATTTCTGCAGCTCCCCCCGGCGCAGGATCTGCAGGAGGCGCTGGACTTCCTTTTAATTATGTACCGGCATGTGCCGAGCGTCACCAATTTCCCGGTGTATCTGGGGCAGCTGGACGACCTTCTTGAGCCGTACATGGACACGGTGGACGAGGCGTCGGCCAAAAAGATGATTAAGATGTTTATGCGGCATATCGACCGCACGGTGCTGGACTCCTTCGCCCACGCGGACATCGGGCCTTCGCCGAGCAGGGCGGGCGCTCTGATTATGGAGGCGGAGAGCGAGCTTGAGGATGCGGTGCCGAATATTTCGTTAAAATATGACCCGGAAATTACGGACGATGCGTTTGCACTGCTTGCGGTGGACTGTGCGCTGCACTGTGCAAAGCCGAGCTTTGCCAACCACCGGATGTTTGTGAAGGAGCTGACGGAGGATTACGTTCTGGCGAGCTGCTACAACGGGCTGCCGCTGGCGGGCGGCTCCTACACGCTGTGCCGCCTGATTCTCGGCGGAATCGCAAAGCGGGCAAAGAGCATCGAGGATTTCAAGAATAAGCAGCTTCCGTATGTGATGGACATTATGGCGCGCTATATGGATGCGCGGATTAAATTTGAGGTGGAAGAGAGCGGATTCTTCGAGAATAACTTCCTGGCAAAAGAGGGGCTGATTCAGAGGGATCGTTTTACTGCCATGTTCGGCCTTGTGGGGCTGGCGGAGGCAGTCAATATATTGTTTGAGAAAGAGGGAAGGAGCGGCCGGTTCGGGCACGACGAGGCGGCGACGCAGCTGGGCGTTGAGATCATGGACATAATATGGGACTTCAACGAGAGCCATGTGAACCCTTACTGTGAGATCACCGGGGGACATTTCCTTTTGCATGCGCAGGTGGGCATCGCGGAGGATGTGGGAATTTCGCCTGGAACCCGCATTCCGATCGGGGAGGAGCCGGAGGAGCTGATCGACCATCTGCTGGTGCTCAGTAAGTTCCACAGGTATTTCCCGTCGGGAACCGGCGACATTTTCCCGATCGACCTTACGGTTCACAAAAATCCGGAGTACGTGCTGGACATTGTGAAGGGGGCGTTTCAGAAGGAGCTTCGCTATCTGTCGTTCTACTCCGGCGACAGCGACGTGATCCGGGTGACGGGCTACCTGGTGAAGCGGTCGGAGCTTGAGAAGCTTGACAGCGGACAGGCGGTGCTTCAGGATACGACGGCGCTGGGACTTGGAGCCGCTAAGAACGGCCATATCCTGGAGCGGAAGGTACGCTGACGAAAGGTGTGACGGCTATGAGAGTCGCTGTAAACAAAATCATCCCCTTCAGCAGTGTGGACGGTCCGGGCAACCGGACTGCCGTCTTTTTACAGGGCTGCAATATCAACTGCAGATACTGCCACAACCCGGAGACGAGGGGCATGTGCAGAGGCTGCGGCGTCTGTGTGGAGAGCTGCCCGAAGGGGGCGCTCTCCCTTGAGACATCAGAGGAGGGCGCGGCGGTTGTGTACGACGAGACGAAGTGCGTCTCCTGCGACACCTGCATCCATGTCTGTCCGTTCGACAGCTCCCCGCGGACTGCGCTTATGAGCCCCGAGGAGGTTTACGGGCGGGTTAAAAAACAGATTCCCTTTATCCGGGGCATTACGGTGTCCGGCGGGGAGTGTATGCTGCACCCGGATTTTTTGTGCCGGCTCTTTGCGCTGGCGAAGGCGGACGGGCTCGGCACGCTGATCGACAGCAACGGCACCGTGGATTTTTCGGACTTTCCGGAGCTTCTTTCGGTGACGGACGGCGTTATGCTGGACATCAAGGCATTCTCCGGGGAGGACCACCGAAGGATCACGGACCATGACAATAAGACGGTGTTGAAAAACGCGGCGTTTCTGGCGGAGCGGGGGAAGCTGTTCGAGGTTCGCTTCGTCATCGTGCCGGATCTCTACGACGGAGAGAAGAGCGTCCGGCAGGCGGCCGCCTTTTTGAGGCCGCTTCTGTCCTTCGGTCATTTTCGAATCAAGCTGATCGCCTACCGTTCCATGGGGGTGCGGGAGGCGTTTTCCCACTGCCGGACACCGTCTTATGAGGAGCTTTGCGCTCTCTCGGACATGCTGCGGGAGCAGGGATTTGACGACATTATTATAATATAGCAAAAACGATATAACAAAGGAGGTACCGTAGTGGAGCGAGTAAGTCATATGGACAGCGGTTCCGTTGTGATCGAGATGAAGGACATCGTCAAGAAATTCGGCGACTTCACGGCGAACGACCACATCAGCCTGACTGTGCACAGGGGCGAGGTACACGCCATACTGGGGGAAAACGGCGCGGGCAAGAGTACGCTCATGAATGTGCTTTACGGCCTTTACCGCCCGACGAGCGGCCAGATATTTATTGAGGGGAAAGAAGTGCAGATTGCCAGCCCGAAGCACGCAATCGAGCTGGGAATCGGCATGGTGCACCAGCATTTTATGCTGATTGCGCCTTTTACGGTGACGGAGAACATTATTCTTGGGGTGGAGCCGAGAAAGGGCATTGTGGTGGACAAAAAGACGGCCAGAGAGCGGGTGGTGGAGCTGTCGGAGCGCTACGGCATGAAGGTGGACCCGGACGCGAAGATCGAGGATATTTCCGTCGGCATGCAGCAGCGGGTGGAGATATTAAAGGTGCTCTACCGGGGGGCGAAGACGCTGATTCTGGACGAGCCTACCGCGTCCCTTACGCCGCAGGAGATCGAGGAGCTGATGGAGATTATCGGAAACCTGACGGCGGACGGAAAGAGCGTGATTTTAATCACCCACAAGCTCAAGGAGATCACCGCAAGCAGCGACAGCTGCACCATTATACGCGCGGGCCGCTACATAAGGACCGTGGGCGTGGGACAGGTGAACGAAAACGAGCTTGCGGCCATGATGGTGGGCCGCGACGTCAGCTTTAAGGTGGAGAAGAAGGAGCAGAAGGCCGGAGAGGATGCGCTTGTGATCCGGGAGCTTCGGGCGAAGGATTACCGGGGCGTTGAGATTTTGAAGGGGCTGAATCTGCATGTGCGAAAGGGCGAGATCGTGGGACTTGCCGGGGTGGACGGAAACGGCCAGACTGAGCTTGTGGAGATCTTAACGGGCCTTAAGCACGCCGAGTCCGGCACGGTGACGATGCTCGGGGAGGACGTCTGCAACCGGACGCCGAAGGAGATCTTTATGAAGGGGATTTCAAGTATTCCGGCGGACCGGCAGAAGCACGGGCGGGTGCTGGATATCTCCATCGAGGATAATATGATTCTGCAGCACTTCGACGAGGAGCCCTTCTCCCGGAAGGGGGTTCTTGACCGGGGGAAGATCCGGGCCCACGCCACGGAGCTGATGGAGAAGTTCGACGTGCGGCCCCGGGGCAGCGAGGAGAAGCCGGCCGGGACGCTCTCGGGCGGAAATCAACAGAAGGTTATTATCGCAAGAGAGGTTACAAACGACAAGGAGCTTCTGATCGCCGTAAATCCCACAAGAGGACTGGACGTGGGGGCCATTGAGTTCGTGCACCGCTATCTGGTGGAGCAGCGGAACAAGGGGCGCGCGGTGCTTTTAGTGTCCTTTGAGCTGGACGAGATCATGAATCTGTCCGACCGCATCGAGGTTATTTTCGACGGGCAGATCACGGGCAGCGTGCCGGGGAAGGACGCGGACGAAAAGGAGCTTGGATTATTGATGGCAGGAGGTAAGCGGCATGCGGGGTAAGAAAAAGGGAATTCTTGAAAGCAATGTGCTCTACACTGTCATTGCGCTTATCGTAGGGTTTATTATCGGAGCGGTCTTTCTTGCGGCGGCGGGCATCAGCCCGGCGGTGGCCTACGGAAAGCTTGTGGACAGCGTGTTCGGAAAGCCGAAATATCTGCTGTGGACGCTGATCTATGCCAGCCCGGTTATTTTCACCGGACTGAGCGTTGCCTTCTCCTTTCGGACAGGCGTGTTCAACATCGGCGCGGAGGGACAGTTTGTAATCGGGGCGCTTGTGGCCACCGTGATCGGTATTCTGGTGGATGTGCCGGCTTTTATCCACATTCCGCTGTGCATGGCGGGGGCTGCGGCGGCAGGAGCACTCTGGTCCTTTATCGTCGGCCTTATGAAGGTGAAGCGCGGCATTCATGAGGTGCTCTCCTTTATCATGTTCAACTGGATTGCGTTCTATCTGTCCAACTATGTGGTGAATCTTGGCGGCATCCGAAGAGAGAGCGGCGGCGAGGCGTCGAAGGATGTTCTGGCGTCCGCCCGCATTCTGTTTCCGGAATCCGTGAGAAAGGGCCTGGACTGCAGCGCGGCAAACGCCGGCATTTTTATCGCGGTTATCGTTGCGGTTGTCATCTGGGTTATCATCGAAAAGACAACCCTGGGCTACCGGCTTAAGGCAGTGGGCTTCAACAACGACGCGGCGAAGTTTTCCGGCATCAACTCCGACGCATCGGTACTTACGGCCCTTGGAATATCCGGCGCGCTGGCGGGACTTGGCGGGGCGGTGCAGATTCTTGGCATGGGCGGCCGCTTAAGCCAGTACGCGGGGCAGGAGGGCTTTGGATTTCAGGGAATCACGGTGGCTCTGATTGCCGGGTCAAATCCCATCGGCTGTATATTTGCCGGCGTGTTCTACGGCGCGATGAAGTACGGCGGATCGAAGCTCACGATGGTGCAGGCGCCGACGGAGGTTATCGACATTATCATGGGCTGCGTGATTATCATCATCGCAATCTCCCATGTGTTTAAGGCAATTTTGAAGCGGATAACAGCGAAGAAGGAGGCGTAAGGCATGGAAATTTTCATTCAGAATCTCGGACTTTTGATCAACGCGACTTTGATCGCCACGCCGCCGCTGCTTCTGGCAGCGCTGGGCTCCTGCTTCTCGGAGCGCAGCGGCGTCGTCAACATCGGTATCGAGGGCATGATGACCATCGGCGCCTTCACCGGGGCAGTGGTGGCATATTTCAGCGGAAACGGGTGGCTCGGGTTTCTCTGCGGCGGTCTTGCGGGGCTTGTGCTTGGGGTAATCCACGCGGTTGTCTGCATTCAGCTTCACGCGGACCAGACCATCGCCGGAACGGCCATCAATTTTCTCGGGCCGGGGCTTGCGCTCTTTTTGTGCAAGGCAATTTTCAACAACTCCTCGGAGACGCCGGCGCTGGATGGCGCCCACAAGCTCCCGAAGCTGTTTGACGGCGTGTTTAAGGCGGGAAGCTTCGGCTACAATGTGCTGAACGTCTATGCGGTGGCGTACCTTGTGTTCCTTTTTGCGGCGGTCTGCTGGTTTGTGTTTTACAAAACCCGGTTCGGCACGCATCTGCGGGCGGTGGGCGAGCACCCGGAGGCCTGTGAATCCCTGGGTATCAACGTCTACCTGGTGCGCTACAGCTGCGTGATTCTGTCGGGGCTTCTGGCGGGGCTTGGGGGCGCTTTCGTGACCCTTGCAACGGTGAGCCAGTTTCGGCCTACGGTTATTGTGGGGCAGGGCTTTATCGCCATCGCGGCGGTTATTTTCGGAAAGTTTTCCCCGGGGGGAGCCATGAAGGCATGTCTCCTGTTCGGCTTCTGCAGCGGCATCAAGTCGCTGGCCAGCATGAGCAACGCGGTGTCGCCGAATCTGATCTCCATGATTCCCTACATCGTGACGATTCTGGCGCTTGTGTTCTTTGTGGGAAAGGCGCACACGCCTGCGGCGAACGGCAAAGTGTTTGTCAGGTCCCGCTGACGGTGAGAGCTTTATACGAAAGATGCTTTATTATGGAAGGAGACAGGATAATATGAGTGACAGAGAGCTTGCTGCGGCCGCTCTTTCGGCCAGGCTAAAGGCCTATGTGCCGTACTCCCATTTTCAGGTGGGAGCGGCGCTTCTTGCGGCCAATGGCACCGTGTACAGCGGCTGCAATATCGAGAATGCGGCCTACACCCCGAGCAACTGTGCGGAGCGCACGGCATTTTTTAAGGCGGTAAGCGAGGGAGTGCGGGATTTTTCGGCCATCGCCATTGCGGGAGGAGCCGAGGGGAGTAAAGAGCTGGACTACTGTGCGCCCTGCGGCGTCTGCAGGCAGGTGATGATGGAGTTCTGCGACTGCGATACGTTTCGGATTATTCTGGCAAAGAGCGAGGAGGACTACCGGTCCTTCACGCTGGGAGAGCTGCTCCCGATGGGCTTTGGCCCGAAAAATCTTGCAAAATAACAGACAGGTCAAAAAACAGTGAGACCGGGAGGGAGACAGTGATGGATCAGAAAAGGATTCTTGGTATGGTGGACCATACGCTGCTTTTACAGACGAGCACCTGGGAGGAGATTCGGGCGCTCTGCGACGATGCGATTGCTTACGGGACGGCCTCGGTCTGTATCCCGCCCTGCTTTGTCAGGCAGGCAAAGGAGTACGTGGGGGATAAGATGAAGGTGTGCACGGTGATCGGTTTCCCCAACGGCAGCCACACCACGGCGGTGAAGGTGTTTGAGACGGCGGACGCGGTGGTAAACGGCGCGGACGAGATCGATATGGTGATCAACATCGGGATGCTTAAGGCGAAGGATTACGACTATGTTTTAAATGAGATGAAGGAGATTAAGGAGGCCTGTAAGGGACGGCTGCTCAAGGTGATTATCGAGACGTGCCTGCTCACCGAGGAGGAGAAGATTCAGATGTGCCGTCTTGTGACGGAGTCGGGGGAGGAGAATATCAAGACCTCCACGGGCTTTTCCGCCGGCGGGGCCACAAGGGAGGATGTGGCGCTGTTTGCGAAGCATGTGGGAAGCGGCGTGAAGATCAAGGCTGCGGGCGGCATCGCATCCCTCTCGGACGCCGAGGACTTTGTTTCCCTCGGGGCAGACCGCCTTGGGACGAGTCGCATGATAAAGCTTGTGAAGGGTGCGTGAGCGGATGGAAAAGTTTAATCGCGTTTTTATAATTGTACTGGACTCTCTCGGAATCGGGCCGATGGCGGATTCCGGAAAGTTCGGGGACGAGGGCGCAGACACGCTGGGGCATCTCGCGGACGCGGCGGAGCATTTGCACATCCCGAATCTCAGACGTCTTGGCCTTGCGAATTTGAAGCCCCTTGGAAAGGTGCCGCAGGCAGAAAAGCCGGAAGGGTATTACATGCGGATGAACGAGGCCAGCAACGGCAAGGATACGATGACCGGGCACTGGGAGATGATGGGCATTCACACGACAAAGCCCTTTATCACCTTTACGGAGACGGGATTTCCGGATGAGCTGATTGCAGCTCTCGAGGAGCGGACGGGGAGAGAGATTATCGGAAACCGCTCCGCCAGCGGGACCGAGATTCTGGACGAGCTGGCGGAGCAGGAGATCCGGGAGAACAAGCTGATCGTCTACACGTCGGCGGACTCGGTGCTGCAGATCTGCGGCAATGAGGAGACCATGGGGCTCTCGGAGCTCTACCGCTTCTGCGGGATCGCAAGAGAGCTGACGATGAAGGACGAGTGGCGGGTGGGGCGCGTTATTGCAAGGCCCTATGTGGGGATGCGAAGGGGCGAGTTTTCGCGCACCGCAAACCGCCGCGACTACGCCCTCGAGCCGCCGGGGCCTACGGTTTTGAACGCCCTTAAGGACGCCGGGCTTGACGTGATCTCCGTCGGAAAGATCAATGATATATTTGTCGGCTCCGGCATCACGGAGAGCCATCACAGTGACAGCAGCGTCCACGGGATGGAGCAGACCATCGAGGCGGCGGGCCGGGATTTCCACGGCCTGTGCTTTACGAATCTGGTGGATTTCGACGCGCTGTGGGGACACCGGCGCAATCCGGCGGGGTACGCGGCGGAGCTTGAGCGCTTCGACGAGAAGCTTGGCGTTTTGCTGGGAGAGCTTAGGGAGCGGGATCTTCTGATTCTCACGGCGGACCACGGCAACGACCCGACATACCGGGGGACGGACCACACGAGAGAGCAGACGCCCTTTGTGGCCTATGGGCCGTCCTTTTCGGGCAGCGGGCTTTTGGATACGGCGGACAGCTTCGGTGTCATCGGAGCGACGGTGGCGGAAAACTTCGGCGTGGCGATGCCGGAGGGGACCATCGGGACGTCCGTTCTGGACCGTCTGATATAAAGGAAGGAGAATTCGGAATGAACCGTTTTGTGGCCTACAATATGCCGAAAATTGATCTGCACTGCCATCTGGACGGCTCCATGAGCCCGGCCGTGACGGGGCGTCTGCTGAAGGAGCTGGGGGAGGAGTACGGGCCAAAGGAGCTTGAAGCGCTTCTTTCGGCCCCGGCCGACTGCGGGAGTCTGGCGGAGTATCTGGAGCGGTTCGATCTTCCGATCCGCTGTCTTCAGACGAAGGAGGGGCTTAAGGCTGCGGCGTTTGATCTGGCGTCTGCTGCGGCGTCTGAGCATGTGGTCTACCTGGAGGTGCGGTTTGCCCCGTCTTTTTCCGTCTCACGGGGGCTCTCGGTGGAGGAAGTGATCGACAGCGTGGAGAGCGGTCTTTTTGCGGCCAGGGAACAGACGGGCATTCGGACGGGCATTATCGTCTGCGGAATGCGCCATCTGGATATGGAGACGAACCTTGCGATGCTTGCTGCGGCCAGGGAGCTGTACGGCTGCGGCGTGGTGGCATGCGACATGGCGGGGGACGAGAGAGCGTTTCCGAATGCCGGATACGGGGAATTTTTTGCGGCGGCGAAAAGGCTGGGGATGCCTTTTACGATCCATGCCGGCGAGTGCGGCAGCAGGGAGAGCATAAGGGACGCCGTTGCATTCGGCGCATCCCGGATCGGCCACGGCATCGCCATGGGCGGGGATAAAGAGCTGATTCGCATGTGCGCGGAGCAAAAAATCGGCGTGGAGATGTGCCCGACGAGCAATCTGCAGACGAAGGCCGTGGGGGATTTCTCATGCTATCCGTTTACGGAATTTTACGAGGCGGGGGTTCCGCTGTCGGTGAACACGGACAACCGCACCGTCAGCGGCACATGCAGCACGGATGAATTTATGCGGCTTTCGGACAATGGCATGATGAACGAGCGCATCAGCGAGCGGATCTTTCGGGAATCCGTGGAGATGAGCTTTGCTGACCCCGACACGAAGCATCGGCTTATGACGGAATATAATAATTTATTTGTGATTTAATTAAAACAGGACATAAGAAACACATTTTTGTGACAGGAGAAAACAGAGAATGGCGATTGATCAGAGCAAAATCCGGAATTTTTGTATTATTGCCCATATTGATCACGGCAAGTCGACCCTTGCGGACCGGATTATCGAAAAGACCGGGACGCTGACGAGCCGGGAGATGCAGGCGCAGGTGCTGGACAATATGGAGCTGGAGAGAGAGCGGGGCATCACCATCAAGTCCCAGGCCGTCCGCATCATATACCGGGCGAAGGACGGCGAGGAGTACATCTTCAACCTGATCGACACGCCGGGACATGTGGACTTCAACTACGAGGTGTCCCGCAGCCTTGCGGCCTGCGACGGCGCGATTCTTGTGGTGGACGCGGCCCAGGGGGTGGAGGCGCAGACGCTGGCCAACGTGTATCTGGCGCTGGACCACAATCTGGACGTGATGCCGGTGATCAACAAGATCGACCTGCCGAGCGCAAGGCCCGACGAGATTATCGAGGAGATCGAGGATGTGATCGGCATCGAGGCGGAGGACGCGCCGCGGATTTCCGCCAAGACCGGGGAGAACATCGAGGAGGTGCTGGAGCAGATCGTGACAAAGATTCCGGCGCCCTCGGGGGATGCGGCGGCGCCTCTTAAGGCGCTTATTTTCGACGCCGTCTACGATTCCTACAAGGGCGTGATCGTTTTCTGCCGGGTGATGGAGGGAACCGTGAGGGTGGGCA
Organism: uncultured Lachnospiraceae bacterium; assembly: GCA_949740385.1. Classification (GTDB taxonomy): domain Bacteria; phylum Bacillota; class Clostridia; order Lachnospirales; family Lachnospiraceae; genus Roseburia. The sequence continues at coordinate 632 of CATJJD010000306.1, read as the reverse complement.
CGAAAATCCGGATGATGGCCACGATGGCGGAGGACCTGGTGACGGAGGTGGGGTATTTCGGCGCGGGGCAGTTTATTCCCTGCGAGGAGCTGTCTGCGGGGATGGTGGGCTATATCGCCGCCGGCATCAAAAACGTGCGGGATACTCAGATCGGCGACACGGTGACGGAGGTGGACCGCCCGTGCGGCGAGGCGCTTGCGGGCTACAAGAGGGTGAACCCGATGGTGTACTGCGGCATGTACCCGGCGGACAGCGCCCGCTACCCGGACCTGCGAGACGCGCTGGAAAAGCTTCAGATCAACGACGCGGCGCTCCACTACGAGCCGGAGACCTCCCTGGCTCTGGGGTTCGGCTTTCGCTGCGGCTTTCTGGGACTTCTGCACCTGGAGATCGTTCAGGAGAGGCTGGAGCGGGAGTTCAATCTGGATCTGGTGACCACCGCGCCGGGGGTTGTCTACAGCGTTTATAAGACAAACGGCGAGATGATCGAGCTTACGAACCCGTCCAATCTGCCGGACCCTTCCGAGATCGAGTATATGGAGGAGCCTTTTGTCGCGGCGGAGATTATGGTGACAGGCGATTACGTGGGGGCCATCATGACGCTGTGCCAGGAGCGCCGGGGCAGCTATCTG
>CATJJD010000305.1 GCA_949740385.1 uncultured Lachnospiraceae bacterium | reverse complement strand
TGGCTGCCCCCTTCGGCGTACATCTTTCAGACACAGGCGGAAAACTGGCAAAAGGCCGGCGGGGCGACGCCGGAAAATGTCTGTTTTCTCACCTACGCGAAGCTGATGCGGATGGAAGAGCGGGAGCTTGCGGCGATTCGGCCCGACTTTATTGTGCTGGACGAGTTTCACCGCTGCGGCGCGGCGCTCTGGGGGCAGGGCGTTACGCGGCTGCTTGCAAACTTTCCGCAGGCGAAGCTTCTGGGGCTGACCGCTACAAACATCCGCTACCTGGACAGCCAGCGGGATATGGCCGCTGAGCTGTTTGACGGGAATATCGCGTCGGAAATTACGCTGGGAGATGCGGTTGTGCGGGGCATTTTAAAGCCGCCGAAGTACGTGCTGTCGGTCTATTCCTACCAGAAGGACGTTGCAAAGCTTGAGGCGCGGATTCGCCGCACTAGGAACCGGGCGGTGCGGGATGCGGCGGAGGCGTATCTGGAAGCGCTGCGCCGGGCACTGGAGATGGCGGACGGTCTGGATGTGATTTTTGAAAAGCACATGCCGGATCAGGCCGGAAAGTATATCGTGTTCTGCGCGAATGCGGAGCACATGCGGGAAATGATGGAGCTTGCGACGGAGTGGTTCGGCAGAATTGACCGCTGTCCCCATATCTACTCGGTTTACGCGTCCGACCCGTCGGCCAGCCAGTCCTTTGCGGATTTTAAGGCGGACGATGACGGAGATCATCTGAAGCTTCTCTACTGCATCGACGCACTGAACGAGGGCATTCACCTGGAGGATATCGACGGCGTGATTCTGCTTCGGCCCACGGTGTCGCCGATTGTGTTCAAACAGCAGATCGGCCGGGCGCTGTCCGCCAGCAGTAAAAGCAATGCGGTTATTTTTGACATTGTACTGAATATCAACAATCTCTGCAGCATCGGCGCGCTTGAGGAGGAGATGCAGACCGCCGCGGCATATTACCGGTCGCTGGGCGAGGGAGAGCAGATTGTGCAGGAGCATTTTCGTATTGTCGACGAGGTGCAGGACTGCCGGATTCTGTTTGAAAAGCTGGGGGAGGTACTGACCACTTCCTGGTCGGTGATGTACGGGCAGGCGGAAAAGTATTTCCGGGAAAACGGCGACCTGGAGGTTCCGGCGCGGTATGTGACGGAGGAGGGATACTCCCTCGGGCACTGGATTTACAACCAGAGGTATGTCCGGAAGGGCGTGCTGGAGGGTGTACTGACGGAGGAGCAGATCGGTCTGCTGGATGCCATCGGGATGCGGTGGGACGTGCAGGGAGACAGCGGCTGGGAGCGGAATTATCGCGCGGCAGTGTGTTATTTCAGAGAGCACGGCGATCTGGATGTTCCGGCAAAATATGTGACGGTGGACGGAATTTCTCTGGGGCAGTGGCTGAGCACGCTGCGCGCGTGGGAGAGGTCCGGTGTGCACCGGAAATATTTGAATGAAGAGCGGAAGAGTCAGCTGGAAGCCATCGGGATGATTTGGGATAAGCCGGATTATCTGTGGAAGCGGAATTACCGCGCAGCCTGCCGGTACTACCTGGAAAACGGAAATCTGGATGTGCCGAGCCGTTATGTGGATGAAGACGGCATCCGGCTGGGTGTGTGGATTGGGCGGATGCGGAAGCTGCGGCGAAATCATGAACTGCTCACGCAGGAGCAGATACGGCGTCTGGATGAAATCGGGATGGTCTGGCAGAAGCGCACCGATCAGGCCTGGGAGCGGAGTTACCTGGCTGCGAAGGAGTACGCCGGAAAGCACGGCGGCCTTGCGGTTCCGGAAAATTACCGGACCGTGGACGGCATCCGCCTTGGCGCCTGGATACAGCGGCAGCGCCTGCAGTACAAAAAGGGTACGCTGGCGGCCGAGCGGGTAAGACGTCTGGATGCGGCGGGGATGGTGTGGGACACACAGCAGTGGATGCGGCGATTCTCCCTTGCCGAGCAGTACTGCAGAGAGCACAGGAGCTCCCATATACCGCAGAACTATGTGACAGACGGCTGCTGGGTCGGCAAATGGCTGGCCGTGCAGAAGAAAATGCGTGCTGCTGGCAGGCTGACGGGGGAGCAGAGCGATCTTTTGTCTTCGCTGGAGCGGTTTTCGGGGCGAGTGCTGCCGGAGTGAGAGCGGGAAGTAAAAAATAGATTCTTTTTGATGCGAGTTGACTTTTAAAAACATTTTTACATGTATTAAGTCGGCGGACAGGGGATGCATACACTGCGAGAACCTGTTTTCCGACAGCGGCTTAAGGCAGTGACAAATTACAGACGGAGGTTCCCTGAAGCAAGGGCACAGGGGCTTCTGCTGTATGACATATCCGGCGAGGGCGCGGCGGCGAAGACTGGCGCGGGTGGCGAAGCCATGCCTGAAAGCGCTGAATGAGAAATTGTGCAGGAAATGTGGAAGTTGAGAGAGGTGACAGAGCGTGGATTACTATGTGCTGCAGGTTGCGCCGCGGGAGGAAGAGAAGGCGGAAACACATATGAAAGAAATACTTACTGCTAAGTTGTGTGGAAGCTGTTTTCATCCGACACGACTTATAAGGAAGAAATTTCACGGAAAATGGGTGGAAGTTCACGAAAAACTGTTGCCGGGGTATGTCTTTGTCACGACAGAAAATGCAAAAGAGCTGTATGTACAGCTAAAGAAAGTACCGGTTCTGACAAAAATGCTTGGCAGAGATGAGGAGCGTTTTGTACGACTGTCCGAGAGGGAAGTGCGGTGGCTGGAGCTTTTGCTGCAGCGGTGCGTTTCATGCGGCAGTTCGGATTCTGTGAACGAAGTCGGTCTGTCGCAGATTACCATTCAGGAAGGAAACGAAGTGCAGATTGTTTCCGGACCACTTGCAAATTTACAGGGCATGGTAAAAAAAGTCAACCTTCATAAGAGAATTGCGGAGGTGGAAGTTCCGTTTATGAATGGAAAAACGGTGATTCATCTTGGGATTGAGATGGTGGAGCAGAAGTAAAAACGGAATAGCCAGTCCCGACTGATATTTTATATAGCGTATTAGGAACAGAAATTTCATATACAGAGAAAACAGAAAGAATTGAGATGTATGATTTCAAACAGGATACACGGTTTCAAAATATAGAGCCGTTTACGAAAAAAATCTGGCTGTCGTCGCCGACCATGCACGGGGACGAGCTTTTTTATATGACGGAAGCTTACGAGACCAACTGGATGAGCACCGTCGGGGAAAATATTGATGTGATCGAGAGGCTGATCAGTGAATACGTTGGCGTACCCTATGCGGTTGCACTCACCTGTGGAACCGCGGCGCTGCATCTTGCGGTGAAGCTGGCGGCGGAGCGGCTGTACGGCTCGTCTTCCGGAGTCAGTACTCCGGAGAAAAGAGGGTATGGCGGCGCACTGTATGGAAAGCGCGTGTTCTGCTCGGACCTGACATTTGGCGCGACGGTCAATCCGATTGTGTATGAGGGCGGCGAACCGGTCTTTATTGACAGTGAGTACGAAACCTGGAATATGGACCCGGCGGCGCTGGAGCGGGCATTTGCGATGTATCCGGATGTAAAGCTTGTGATGCTTGCGCATCTGTACGGGACACCGGCGAAAGTGGAGGAGATCAGGAAGATCTGTGATGCGCACGATGCACTGCTGATTGAGGATGCGGCGGAGAGTCTGGGAGCGACGGTGGACGGCGGGCTGGCCGGGGCAGCCGAAGGTATATTGGTCGGCGAGCGGGCCGGAAAAGCTGCGGGTACGCCGGAAGGCGGACGTGTCGGAAAAGTTACAGATACGGCAGACGGCGAGCGAGGCGGGACAGTTGAAGAAGGGGCGGACGGCGGGCAGACCGGAATATCTGAAAGTGTGCCTGCGGGGAGAAAACAGACCGGCTCTTTCGGGGATTACGGAGTGGTCAGCTTTAACGGCAACAAGATCATAACCGGAAGCTCCGGCGGGATGCTGCTTGTTCACGACAGTTACAGTGCAGATAAGGCGAGAAAGTGGAGCACCCAGAGCCGGGAGGCGGCCCCGTGGTATGAGCACGAGGAGCTGGGGTATAATTACCGGATTTCGAATGTAGTGGCGAGCGTTGTCCGAGGGCAGTTTGGACATCTTGCGGAGCATATCGAGGCGAAGAAGAGAATTTCCGAGCGGTATCGGGAAGGTTTGAAAGACCTTCCTGTTTTTATGAACCCGTATCGGAAAGGGAAGACGGAGCCGAATTTCTGGCTGTCCTGTCTGCTGATTGATGAGAAGGCCATGTGCGAGTGCGTGCGGTCCGGAAGAGAGAGGCTGTATGTACATGA
>CATJJD010000304.1 GCA_949740385.1 uncultured Lachnospiraceae bacterium | reverse complement strand
GGTCCCGCTTCGGACGCCGCAGGGGGGGGGAAAGGGGAAGAAGGCGGGGAGAAAGGCTACCTTCCCTTGGGAACCCCCTGCCGATTGAGCCGGATGTGATTATGGCGTCCGACCTGCTGAGCGAGGCGGAGGATTTGCCGACACTGGAGGATGTGACGGAGGAGAAGCCTCCGATGCCGGATCTTTCCGATCCGAACAGGGCGCTGAGCGCGGACGATATTGCAGCGCTCTTTGCAAATATGGCGTAAACAGCGGCGCAGCCGACAGGGAATACCTGTCGGCTGCTTTTGTGTGGAAGCTACCGGTCAGCCGGGTGAGATGCGATTTCCTTGATAATGCGCACTGCTGTTTCCATTCCTTCCACGGATATGTGCTCGTAAGGCCCGTGAAAGCCGTATCCGCCCGTGCCGAGGTTCGGGCAGGGAAGACCCTTAAAGGACAGGCTCGCGCCGTCTGTGCCGCCTCTGACAGGTCTGGAGACAGGCTCATGGCCGACGGATGCGATGGCGGACCTTGCAAGGTCCACGATGTACATCTGATCTTTTATAACGGAGAGCATGTTTTTGTAGGAATACCGGATTTCAAGGGACACGGTGCCCTCGCCGTATTTTTGGTTCATGCCGGCCTCCAGGCTTCGCAGGCGCGCAAGGCGGTCTTCAAAGATGCTCTCGTCGTGGTCGCGGACGATGAAGGAGAGCTTTGCCGACGACACGTCAGCGGTGAAATCCGTCAGATGGTAAAAGCCCTGGCGGTCTGCGGTGCGGGCCGGCGTCTCCGCCTCCGGCAGAAGAGAGACGATCTCACAGCCGACGAGTGCAGCGTTTACCATAATGTCCTTCGCCTCACCCGGATGAACGTTTACGCCGGTGATCGAGAATGCCGCGCTTGCCGCGTTGAAATTTTCGTAAGCGATTTCGCCCTCGTAATCACCGTCAACCGTGTAGGCGTAGTCCGCCTTAAAGTAGTCAAGGTCGAACAGGCTGGCCCCGGCTCCCACCTCCTCGTCCGGCGTAAAGCCCACCCACAGGTCGCCGTGGGGTGTTTTGTCGGCAATCAGCTCCTCTATGGCAGTGAGAATCTCCGCGATGCCGGCCTTGTCGTCGGCTCCCAGCAGGGTTGTCCCGTCGGTGGTAATCAGGGTGCGGCCCTTCAGCGAGGCGAGGGACGGAAAATCGGAAACTTTGAGAATGGAACCGCTTCCCTTCAGGAGAATGTCTCCTCCGTCGTAGTCCGGGATAATCTGCGGCCTGACGTTTTCGCCGCAGTAATCGGGGGCAGTGTCGATATGGGCGATAAAGCCGACTGCCTTTTTGTTCTCCATGCCCGGCGTGGCCGGCAGAAGCCCGTACACGTAACAGTGCTCGGTCAGAGTAACCTCAGATAAGCCCAGCTCCTTTAGTTCGGCCTCCAGAATCCTTCCGAGAGAAAACTGACGTTCGCTGCTCGGCACGGAGGTGTTGGACTCGTCGGATGTGGTCCAGCAGGACACATAATTCAGGAATCTTTCCTGTACATTCATAGTGATATAACCCCTTTCTGAAAAAAATAAAAAAATTTGAAAAAATGTATTGCATTTTTCTTAAGTATAGTATATAATAACTTTTGTCGTCAGGGAAGACGAAAAATAAAAAAAGCGCGACTAGCTCAGCTGGCAGAGCACCTGACTCTTAATCAGGGTGTCCAGGGTTCGAACCCCTGGTCGCGCACTCGAAAGTACCGGTTTTGCAGACAATGGAGCTGTGGGGTCGGTGCTTTTATTTTTCTGTAAAAGCAAAGATGAGGAAAAAAGTCAGCTGTGAGGAGGAAAAAGAAATGGGATTGTTTTCAAAGAAGCCGAAGGAGCTGGTGTACGACGCTGCGGAGTGTCAGAGAAAGAAAGAACGCATGAGGCAGATCTTCCGGGAGACGGTGGCGGATGCGGACAGCTATAAGCTTATTCACGCTACCCAGACAACCTCGAAGTTCGAGCAGGGCTTCGTGTTCGACACGAATACGACGACCTTTTACCACTACATTGTGGGCTACCGCAGAAGCGACGCCAGTATTCTCATGATTGAGATTGACCGGGAGCTGACGCAGCACTCCGACGCGGCGGCGATTGATATGGATGCAGTCGTATCTGTCTCGTATGAACCGAAGATTCAGCAGGCATTTCTGTGCTATCACAAAAAGTACGGCTCTTACGGGGAAATGTTTAATATCGACGACACCGGAAGCAAAACCGTGTACGGCATTGCGGATCTGGTACAGAAGGAGGAGCGGGAGGATTTTCTGGATTTCCTGGAGGAGCTGAGAAGCCGCCTGGAACAGGCAGGGCACAAACAGGAAAAATGGAAGAGATAGAGCTTGACAGATCGGTTTTCATCGATTATACTAAATGCAGTTTTACAGAAATTAATTAGAAAATGAATGATATGGAGGGCGGAAGATGATTAAATAACAAAGTAGAAGACACATGGAGGAGCTATTGAGGAATCTGTGTACTTTTATTTTGTTATGCCGTCATTTTCCTGCCTGCCGGCAGGCTGGAGAGGCTTTGTGCTTCTCTGGCTTTTTTCGTGCAAAAAGCGCAGACGGCCCCTGTACACGTTCCAATTCCCTCGTGTTTTCGGAGAAAACAACAGAGATAGCTGTGATTTGAGAGGGGGTTATATATGCTGCAAATCAGACATTTAACAGTGAGACATAAAAAGGATTATCGGGTACTGCTTAAGGATTTCCATCTGACCGTCAACCGGGGCGATAAATGCGCTCTGATCGGGGAGGAGGGAAACGGCAAGAGCACACTGCTCAAGCTGATCTGCGATCCGGATTTTGCGGAAAGCTATGTGGACTGGGAGGGCGAGATCGTCCGGACCGGGGAGCGGTTCGGCTATCTGCCGCAGGAATTGCCGCAGGAGGACAGAAAAAAGACTGTTTACGGGTACCTGTCAGAGGGCGAGCGGTTTTTTGACGCAAATCCGGGTGAGCTTGCGCGGCTGTGCAAAAGGATCGGCTTTCCGGCGGAGCGCATTTATGCAGACGAGCCCCTTGACATTCTTTCGGGCGGAGAAAAAATCAAGGTGCAGCTCATCCGTCTTCTCGTCGACGAGCCCACCATGCTGCTGCTGGACGAACCGTCCAACGATCTGGATATTGAGACGCTTGTGTGGCTGGAGCAGTTTATCTGCAGGAGCGGCATTCCGGTGCTCTATATTTCCCACGACGAGACGCTTTTGGAGCGGACGGCAAACATGATTGTGCACATTGAGCAGCTGAAGCGAAAGAGCGTGCCGCGCAATACAGTCGTTCACATGGGGTACGCCGACTATATTGCGGGGCGAAAGGAGCAGTTTGCGAAGCAGGAGCAGCTTGCAAGAAGCGAACGCAGAGACTACGACCGGCAGCAGGAGCGGTTTCGCCGGATTCAGCAGAAGGTTGAGCATCAGCAGAACGTGATCACCCGCCAGGACCCGCACGGCGGAGCTCTCTTAAAGAAAACCATGCACCGGGTTAAAGCCTATGAGGCGCGGTTTGAGAAGGAATTTCAGGATATGACCGAGCGGCCGGAGTACGAGGAGGCCATGTTCACGAAATTCGGACAGAGGGCGTCGATTCCGCAGGGAAAGACGGTGCTGGATTTCAATCTCTGCGAGCTTGCAGCGGCGGCAGACGATTCCGGAGAGAGGAAGATTCTTTCGCGCAATGTGAGTCTTTTCGTGCGGGGGCCGCAGCACATATGCATCGTCGGGAAAAACGGCTGCGGCAAGACGACGCTCATGCGGCTGATTGCAGGGGAGCTGTCTGGCCGCAGGGATATTCGGGCGGCCTACATGCCCCAGAACTACGAGGAGCTTCTGGACCTGGATCAGACGCCGGTGGAGTTTCTGTCGGACGGCAGCAAAGACAGCGTCTCCATGATGCGCACGTATCTGGGCAGCATGAAGTTTACGGCGGACGAGATGATGCATCCCATACGGGAGCTGTCCGGCGGCCAGAGGGCGAAGGTCATGCTTTTGTACCTGGACACCTCGGGCTGTGACGTTCTTCTTCTGGATGAGCCGAGCCGCAATTTTTCGCCGCTGTCCAATCCGGTGATCCGGCAGATGCTGGCGGATTACCGGGGAGCGATCATCAGCGTGTCCCATGACCGAAAGTATATCGAAGAAGTCTGTGACCGGGTGTATGAGCTGACGGCGGAGGGACTTAAGGTCAGAGAGAAAGAGCTGGATTAAGGGGAGACGTATGGATGCGGAAAATTTATCATCGGGATATAGGGGCAGGCTGCCGCAAAATCGGGCCTGCCATCGACCGGGATAACTCTCAGGGTAAGGCGTTCTGGAAAAAGAACGCCTTTGCCTTCCGGGAGGAGAACGGGGGATGACAGCGGAAATTATATTTCGAAGGAGCGGCTTCTTGCTTAGCTGTCCTGATATTTTTTCAGCTTCTCGTTTATGCTTGCGGCGATGCGCCGGTCTCTCGACCACATGGCGGCGGACACCAGCACAAAGACGAGGGCGATAATGAAGAGCATTCCGGATACCATCGGCAGATTGTCGATGTAAAACCACTCGAACCAGAGCCCGCAGCCGAGCACCACGATATTTACCTGGACGTAGTGCAGCGCGGTAATGAGCAGTGTGGTTTTTGGGCGGCACTCACGGTTCGGGTACTGCAATATGCCGAGACTGCAGAGGAAGGACACAAAAAGTATCTGCCAGAGGATGTCAACGGTCAGGCTGACCGGTCCCCAGAACACGGTGATGTATACGGCCGTCACAAAGGTGACGGTTGTAGTAACACAGAAAAAACAGTGAAATAAATTCCTGATTTTATTTTTCCAGTTCAATTTGCACCTCCTATAAGCCAAGCTTTTCCTTCAGTATAGGAACATACTGTCTGGAAATGATTACGCGTTCCCCGTTTTTCATCAGCGCCTCAAACCGGCCGTTGAAGGCGGGGCTGACGCTCTTTACTTTTGCAAGATTGACGATGCAGGATCTGGAGGCGCGGAAGAATTCGCTTCCGCGGAACCGCTCTTCGAGCTCGTAGAGCTTTAGTTTTGTCTCGTACACGTCTTTTTCCAGATAGAGAAACACTTTGTTGTCAACCGCCTCAAAATAGTAGATTTCCTTCGGTGCAACCTGGAAAAAATTGCCGCCCTGCAGGGCGGTGATCCGGTCCTGACCGGATTTGAGCATGTAAATAAATTTCAGTAGCTGTTCGTCGATGTGGCGGCAGCGAAGAATGATCTCGTCCTCCTCGCCCTCCGCCGGTTCTGTTATTGTTATTTTCATATTTTCTCCGGAGACGGCTACCGATCCCGCAGATTCCGCCGTCTGCTGATGACTGCTGCAATTGCTGTTGCTATTATAGCACAGATGATCAGAAAAAGAACCTGAAATTGCAGTGTAAACTGGTTATCTCCCCAGTAAACGGAGATTCCCATGGCCTTCCGGTACTGATCTCCGGCAATTTCCGGAAGGCCGGCAAAGGTCTCTGCGATCGCGTCTTTTGTACAGACCTCCCGCATCATGGCCGTGCCGTGCAGTACAGGCAGGCATTTGATCACGTTTGCGACGCTCTCAGGCAGCATGGACATCGGCAGATAGACCGCGCCCACAAAGCCCACCAGGGTGCCGACGATGGTCAGAAGGCTGCTCCAGGCGCTCATGCTGTGAACCAGTGTGGCGATCAGGTAGGCGAGGGAAGCGTACACCATCGTATTGAGCAGAATCATCCAGAGCAGATTGCCGCAGTCTGCCGCAGTGAGAACCGGATTGCCCTTTACGGCCAGGAAGATCTGGCCGCAAATCAGTGTCAGCACGCACATGACCGAGCCGACGATCCAGGAGGAGAAGATGTAGGCGAGGATGATCTTAATGCGGCGGACCGGAGCAAGCCAGAAGCTGGCGAGCCGGTTCCGGACTGCGTCGTCCACCATATTTCCCATGACCGACATGGGAACCGTCACGGCGTTTACCTCGAGAATACCGGCCAGCGTCCACATCTGCACAAGACAGGCTGCATTTTTCTCGTCGGCCGCCGTATCCCGCACGCCGCCGAAATCTGCCAGCGCGTCTACGATATTTTCCGCGTTCATATTTCCAAGGAATATGGCCATCAGCGCCAGCACGATGAGCATGGACAGAACAGAGAAGAACACGGCCACATGATCCCGCACATACAGAAGTATATTTCGTTTCAGCATAGAAAAAATTTCTCTCATGATTATCCCTCCAGTTTCTTTCCGGTCACATTCAAAAATACGTCGTCCATGGAGCCCTGCACCATCTCAAAGCCGTTTATCTCTCCTTCGAGAGCATTTAAGATCGGGATAGCCGCCATGCTGCCGGGGACGGTGATGCGAAAACCGTCCTGCTCCTGAAACGAAAGCTGCATCGCAGTCAGGTGCTCTCTGATATTCGGCGAGTCGGAGTATATTCGAAGCTGATCCTTTGCGTATGTTTCTTTCAGTGAAAAGGGCGTCCCGTATTCCCTGATTTTTCCTGTGTCGATAATTGCGACGTGAGATGCGCGGGCGGCTTCCTCCATATAGTGGGTTGTCAGAAAAATGGTCAGGTTGTCTTCCTTCCGCAGTTTTTCGAGACAGTGCCACACGCTCTGGCGGGTGGCCGGGTCGAGGCCGGTGGTCGGTTCGTCCAGGAATAAAAGCTCCGGGGTGTTGATCAGTGCCCGGGCGATCTCACAGCGCCTTTTCTGGCCGCCGGAGAGCTTTTCGTAGCGCCGGGTGTAGACGTCCGTTAAGTCCAGAATCTCACAGATGTGCGAGATGCTTTCGTTTAGCTTTCTGCGGCTTTTTTCGTAGAGGGAGCCGTGGACAAAGAGGTTTTCCTTTACGGTCAGCAGATTATCCAGACAGTTGTTCTGGTATACGATGCCGATGCGCCGGCGGATCTCTTCGTTTTCCTTTCCCGCCGTAAAGCCGCAGATCTCGATCTGCCCGTCGGTGGGGGCGTAAAGTGTGCAGAGCATGTTGATGGTTGTAGATTTGCCTGCGCCGTTTACGCCGAGGAAGCCGAACAGCTCACCCCGCTCAACCTTAAGGCTTATGTCGTCCACCGCTCTGACTTTGCCGAAATACCGTTTTAAATGCTGTACTTTTATCATTGTCTCCATATCTGATACCATACTGCAGACGATCTGCAGTTATCCTTTCTATGGGAGCAGTTTATTAAAAAAGAGGGAAGCCGTCAATTTAAGACAGGGTGAGCTGCAATATGGGGAGGTGAATTGCAGTATGAGAGGGCAGGATGTGTCAGAGAGGGACGGCAGCGCCGTTTACCGGAGTGAAATACTCCGGTTTAACAGCGTTGTACTGTAGAGAAAAAGAGCGTCCGCGCCGCGGTAAGAAGCGAAGTCTACAAATTCCCCCAGCCGGCCGCTCATGGTGTAGCGGATGTCCGCTACCAGTATTTCGCGGTAGAAGGGGACAAGCAGCGGCAGAAGGGAGCTTCCGTAGGAATCGCGGAAGGCGATAAGCTTCCTGTCTGTTTCGGCAGCCGGATTTTCAATGCGCATAAGCGCCACAGGACCCGACAGGAAAAAGTCGTAGGGGTTTCGGCTGTGAAGTTTCTCCTCGCTGTAGATTCCTGAAGTTGTGCCTGTGTCGTAGATGTAGACGCTGGCCTGCTCCAGAATTTCGTTTGTCAGGTAGAAAATCGTGTCCGGCTTTACCTGGGAAAACTGCTTTTTTTCCCAGGCGGCGGCCTCCGTGACGGCGTCCGCATAGGAGCCGGTGAAGCTGTCCGCCGCCGTTTTTGTCTCGTAGGCAGCGGCTGCGAAGGCTCCCGAAGAACCGGTGTCTGTCCCATGAAGCATGGCATCTGTGATGCGCTCTGCGACGGGCAGCAGACATTCCTGCCGCCAGTGGCTGTCCGTGCTGTAGTAGGCGTCTTTATCCAGGCAGTCCGCTATGTGAATGGGGGACGCGTAGTCCATCGCGCCGTATACCATGTCGTACATTGCCGCGTAATCCATCTGACCGCGGCCTTTTTTGTCGGGCATATAATAGCTTTTGTCCGGTACTACCGCAACAAAAATATGCATATCATTGGGGGCAAGCCAGGTGTCGTGCAGGTATGCAAAGCGGTCTGTGGCCCGCAGCACGGATTTCTCATCCAGCGGCGGGCTCACGGCGACAATACTGCCGTCCGACACGTAATATTTGCCGGAGCCTCCCGAGACGGATACGGCTGCTGCTGCAAGCAGTGCGAGAAACAGGAAACAGACTGCCGCCATACCGATGCGGGGGCCGGCAGAGCTATGGGCTTTGTGTGTTTTTGTCATAGCGCTATTGTTTGGAGTACTCTCCGTCGGTGTATCCGCAGACGTCAGTGAAGGCGTCCACAATCTCGTCCACCGTCACCGTGTCGGCGAAGTCGGAGCCGATCATAACGAGAAGCACGTACTTGTCGCACGTCACGACCCGAAGCGTATCGGCCTCCACGCAGATCCATTTGCGCTGGTCGATGCCGTTGGCCATTTTCTGAGCGATGTCTGCGGCAGCGGATTTGTCGGTGAGCTCCGTCACAACGATGGACATGGGTTGTCCCATCATCGGCTCCGATGCCGTAGCCTCCGCAAGCTTGTCCGCATCGTCCGGTGTAAGGCCGGTGTAGGCCGAAAGAGCGTATTCATCGGTGAGGTCCACCGGCATGGAGGCCATGTTCAGGTCCACCGGCTTTTTTTCGTAGATGGCGTTGATAATGTCTTCCGTGCTGTCAAAGGACGGCGCCTCCTTTTGATTTTCCTGTGTGGAGGCGTTATTGCCTCCGCCGTTTCCGCAGGCTGTGACCGAGAGCGCCATGGAAGCGCAGATCACCAGTGCCGCTATTTTTTTCATCATAGATAGAAATCCTCCTTATGTCATATATTATACCCCTATTTTACATGATTCCATGCAGGAAAGAAAGTGGCGGGCCTGTTTTTCTGCGGTGATAAATCTTAGGATTTTCTTAGGATTTCTATGGGATTTCTATGGGATTTTCCGGGGAAGGAAGAAAGGGGCTGTCTATTTTGCCGCGGATGTATTATAATGAAGCAAACAGTCAGGCAGAAGGGGGCGGGCAATGGAGAGCAGCACACAATATCAACAGGCGATTGCCGTTATCAACGAAGTGAAGAAGGCAGTGACCGGCAAGGACGGCTGCATATGCAAAGCTTTTGCCGCGATACTGGCCGGCGGGCATATTCTGATCGAGGATGTGCCGGGGGTGGGGAAGACAACGCTGGCCATCGCCTTTTCGCGGGTTATGGGGCTTGAAAATCACCGGGTGCAGTTTACGCCGGACGTGATGCCCGCGGACATTCTCGGGTTTTCCATGTACCAGAGAGAGACCGGAGATTTCATTTACCATCCGGGGACAATCATGTGCAACCTTTTTCTGGCGGACGAGATCAACCGGACATCGCCGAAAACCCAGTCAGCGCTTCTTGAGGTTATGGAGGAGGGGAAGGTGACGGTGGACGGCGTGAGCCATGCGGTGCCGGAGCCATTTATCGTGATGGCCACCCAGAATCCAAAGGGCAGCGCCGGCACACAGCTTCTGCCCGAGTCCCAGCTGGACCGCTTTATGATCTGCATGAGCATGGGCTACCCGGATCTGGAGAGCGAGATCGCGATTGCGAGAGGAAAGAGTGCGGCAAAGGGGGCGGCGAAGCTTCATCCGGTGCTGGACGCAGCGGGACTCTCAGAGCTTCAGAGCGCGGTGGAAAATATATTTGTGCACGATGGCGTATTCGCCTATGTGGCGCAGCTTGTGAAGGGGACCAGGGAGAACGGCTGTATCGAGCTTGGCATCAGTCCCCGGGGAACCATCGCATGTGTGCGCATGGCGCGGGCCTGGGCGTTTCTCCACGGGAGGAGCTACGTGCTGCCGGAGGATGCCGCGGAAATATTCACAGACATCGGAAAACACCGGATTGTGCTGAACACGAGGGCGAGGGTGGCGCATGTGACGGAGGAAGCCGTGCTGCAGGAGCTGCTTGGCAGTATAAAGCAGCCTGCCTCCTACATGGGAAAGGTTTCGGAAAAGGAAAAACGGCGTGGTTAGTTTTATTGCGGGAATAGCGGTGACTCTTGTCACATTCTACATTGCGCTGATCTATGGCAGTGCGGCGATCGGGCTGTTTGCTTTTGCGGAGGCGCTTCTGCTTGTGCTGGCATTTTTCTATCTGCTGTTTCTGCGGGGACAGATGGACGCGGCTATCCGCATTCCCATCGGGGTGACGGAGCGGGGCAAAAAAGTGTCGGTTCAGATTGTGACGACCAACAGGAGCCATATTCCCTGTATGCGGGTCCGCTGTCAGCTTCTTCTCGGCAGCTCCTTCCTGCGAAAAGGCAGGCGGCTGTGGCAGCCACTGGCTCCGGTGTACGCCGGGGAAAACTGTTGTCAGGCGTCCCTTGGATTGCCTTTTGCAGGCAATTATTCGGTGGGAATACGAAAGATGCGCATCTATGATCTGACAGGTCTCTTCTATATTAATAAGCGCCTCCGCAGCAGCGCACAGGTGCAGGTGCTGCCGGAGACGGCGTGTGTCTGCCTGCGGATTACGGAGCGCACGAGAAATTATTTCGGAGATTCGGACGTATACGACGATTTTCGCCCGGGTAATGACAGAAGCGAAATATTCGATGTGAGGGAATTCCGGGACGGGGACAGGATTCAGAGTATTCACTGGAAGCTGACGGCAAAGTCCGACGAACTGATTGTGCGGGAGGATGCGTCGCCCCTGGCCTGCCCGGTTGTTCTGCTGCTGGAGAGCGGACTGAAAAAGGATCTTAAGACGGCGGAAATATTTTTGTCTGCGGCGTCTAGCCTGGTGTTCTCACTGATGGACGCCCGCTGTCCCCATTACGTGTCCTGGTACAGCGGCAGCAGGCGGGACATGGTTCGGGTGCGGGTGGACGACGAGGAGGGATACTATATTTTTTTGAGCAGCTATCTCGCGGACTCCTTCGGGACGCCGGCCATGGAACCTGAAAAGCTGTACCAGGAGAAATACCGCTGGGACCGGCCGCTCCACAGTCTTGTGTTAAAATCCGACCTGACCGTCCGGCAGAACGGAAAAGAGGCGGGGGCGGTGGACAGAAAAGACTGGAAGAAAAGCATGGCAGAGCTTGAGCTGATTTTATAGAGAGGAAACGGGTATGGAACAGATGAATTTTTTCCATACAACGAAATACAGGGCGGAGCAGACGGTTCCGGAGACGGTGCGCACGATTGCGGCCGCGGAGCTTCTGCTGCAGGCGCTGTTTTTTATTCTGAGAAGCCAGTTTCCCTTCTGGCGCGCGGAGGCTTCTCTCTGTCAGCTGACATCTGTGATGATCGTGCCGGTGGCCGTGACGGCCGGCATACTGGCCCCGCTGTGCGGCAAATTCCGCGCGCCGCTGTGCGCGGCGCTGGAGCTTGTGCTTCTCGTTGTCTGCGGACGGTACGGCTGGAAGAACCTGGAAGCCATTGAAAGCGGAGTTAAGGGGCTGTGCGGCGACTATCTTCTGGCGTGGAATGAGTACTATGGGACAAACTATGTGATGGACTATGATACCCGTGAGACCGGAAGCGCGCTGGGATTTATCGTGCTTGTGATGGTTCTGCTGTCTCTGACGCTGCGGTATGTCACCGGAGCCCGTTTTCTCATGCTCATTCCGGTCTTTCTGGCCGTTGTGCCCGGAATGCTGGTGGACCTTCCGGCGAGCCGGGAGAGCTTTGCCCTGTTTTTTTGGGGAACGGTTGTCCTGTATTCCGGGGCCTTTGAGCAGCACCGGGTTATATTTGTGCCGGTGGGGAACAAAAAATCGAAGATTTCCCGCGTATTCTCCCATCTTCTGTCCGCTGTGCTGACGGCGGGCGTCGGTCTTGGAATTGTGGCCGCCGCATTCACATTGTTTTCTGCGCCTGCCGCAAAAATTCCGGAAAAGACGCCGGAGTTTCTGGCGTTCCAGCTGGAGCTGGAGAGCCGGCTGGAGAGTCTGGCAGAGAAGGTGCAGCTTCCGTCGGGCCGGGAGCGTCTGGACAATACGACGCCGGAGTTTCAAAATGAGACGGTGCTTACGGTCAGCGCAGACCGGGAGCCGTCCGCAAATCTCTATCTGCCGGAATTCTACGGCGGCACGTACCGCGGCGGAAGCTGGCGGAAGGAGAACCGGGATTACCGGCGGGCGGCGTCTGAGAGCGGAATCGACGGCGACCGTCTGGGAATGCTGATGCGGCAGATGGGCTATGAGTATTTCAGCACGGTCTGGTATGTGGGGCTTGATCCGGACCTGGATCTGCTGCAGAGCTATACGATAAGCTACGAGGGGAGCCGCACCACCAGCGCGTGGCTGCCCTGTTTCACCGATCTGACATCGCTGGAGGGGAGCGTCTGGGTGGAGGACGAGGGACTTGTAAAGAAGAAACGCTCCACAGAGGAGCTGTCCTTCGTTGTCTGGGGCGGCGATCCGTTGTCTGATATGTCTTTCGATTTCGGAAATACGGCGGAATCCGAAGGTAAGGAGGACGCCGTGGACTGGTACGGCGGCTACGTGAGGGAGCACTATGTGAAGGAAAGCGGGATTGCCGCGGTTTCCGCCCTGGCCGAAAAGCTGGCCGCACAGTGGCAGGAGTCGTCTCTCGTGAACAATATGTGGGCAGAGGGTATGCCGGACAATCTGTACCGGCTGGCCATGGCGGACGCGGTCCGAAATCTGCTGGCCGAGACGGCGGTCTACAATCTGTATCTGGATGAGGTGCCGGCGGGGACGGACTGCCTGCAGTATTTTCTTGAGACGGGGCGCGAGGGCTACTGTATGCATTTTGCCAGCGCGGGGACGCTGATTCTGCAGGAGCTGGGCGTTCCGGCCCGTTATGCCAGCGGCTACATTGTAAAGAAAAATTCCTTTGCGGGAAACCGCGCCAGAGGCTACGAGGCCACGGTGTACGACCGGAACGCCCACGCCTGGACGGAGATTTATCTGGAGGACATCGGCTGGGTTCCGGCGGAGATGACGCCGGGGTACGAGACGGCTGCGGGGGTGCTTCCGACGGATGAGAGTCTGCAGGAGGAGCTTCTGCAGCGGCATGAGGAGAAGAAGGGGCAGCAGGAGGAGAGAGAGGAGCCGAAAAAGGAACCGAAAAAGCAGCCGGTTCCGCAGAAGGCGGAGACCGAAGACGGATCGAAAAAAGAGACCGAATCGAAAGCGCCGGAGAAAGAGGGCGTATCCGGCGGCGGAGGGGAGGAGCCGGGATTTTCCCGGAAAAAAGCGATAGCTGCCGCGGGAACCGCAATTCTTTCGGCCGGATGCCTCTCGCTTCTTGCGTATCTGATTTACAGCGGAATGCGCCGCTATCGGGAGCTGCTGTGGGAGGAGATAAAGGGAAAGCACAACCGCCGGGCGGTGCGGCGGATCAACCGCCGGATGTATCGGCGGCTCATTGGCGGAATCCTTTCGGCAGGGCGTGTGCGGCTTCTGTCGGGCGGCGGGTCCGCAGGGGTCCGCAGGCTCCAGCTTACGGACGCGGAGTACGAAAAGCGGCTTGCGCGCACCTGGCCCTCCGTCTCCGAAAAGGACTGGGCCGAGTTTCTGCGGATCGCAAAAAAGGCGGCGTTTGCCGCGGAGCCGGTAGAAGCTGCGGAAGCGGAGTTCTGCTATCGTATTTACCGGACCCGCAAAAAGAGGCGGGGAGAATGCCTCAGGAGGAAAAAGCGGGATCGCCGGTAAAGGTGGCAAGAAGCTTGCAGATCGGGTGGCCAAGGGCCGAGAATTTCTCCTCGTACTCGGTCATCACATTGCCCTCACAGAGCGCGGGGTCGCCGTGCAGATCCCGGGTGGCGGCGTCAAGACGCCAGTGGCTGCAGGCTGCAAGCTCCTCCAGGGAGAAGGAGAACAGGTCCTGATTATCCGACTTGAATTCCAGCTGGCCGTTTTTTGCCAGAAACCGTTCGTATCGTGCCAGAAATTCCCGGGAGGGAAGCCGTCTCTTCGCGTGACGGTCCTTCGGCCAGGGATCGGAGAAGTTCAGGTAGATGTGCGCGGCCTCCCCCGGCCCGAAGATCTCCGGGAGATTTCTGGCATCCTCGCACAGAAAGCGGACGTTTGGAAGCTGCAGCCCGTCCATTTTCTGTACGGCCCGCAGCAGAACGCTTGTGTAGCGTTCGACACCGATGTAGCTGATGTCGGGATGCAGCGCGGCGAGATCCATGAGAAAGCGGCCTTTCCCCATACCGATTTCCAGATGAATCGGGTTGTCGCTGCACAGAAAAGAATTCCAGCGCCCCCGGTATAAGCGGGCGTCTGTTATGCAGTACGGGCTTGCGGACACCTGAGCGTCCGCGCCCGGAATGTTGCGTAATCGCATAGTTTCAGTACCTCTGTGATGATGTCCGGCGCAGAGCTTCAAAATGTCGAAGGTCTTCGCCTTTTTACTTTTTGGGTAACAGGTTTATTATAACAACTGGCAGATGTTGTGTAAAGTAAGAAAAAATCTTGCGGGAATGCCGGTTTGCGCTTATACTATACTTACAGAATGAGAGATTAAACGCACTGGGAGAATAGATATGAGTAAAAAATCTGTATGGAGAGGCGCCGCGGCGTTTCTTACTGCTGTCTGTGTGCTGACGGGAATTCCAAAGCCTGTGCAGGCGGAGGACTACTGGCCGGAGGGACCGGAGATCAGCTGTCCAAGCGCTGCGGTGATTGAGGTGAACACGGGGGCTGTTCTCTACAAAAAGAAGAGCCACAAGGCACGTTATCCTGCAAGTATAACAAAAATCATGACGACGCTTCTCGCCATCGAGAACAGCGAGATGGACGAGGTGGTTGTCTTCTCGGAGGATGCGGTCAATAAAAATGAGGGCGACACCTCCCACATTGCCAGAGACTACAACGAAGAGATGACGATGGAGCAGTGTCTGTACGCCATTATGCTGGAGTCGGCCAACGAGTGCGCCTATGCGGTGGCGGAGCATGTGGGGAAGAAGCTGGGCGGCGATTACAGCACATTTATCGATCTGATGAACAGCCGCGCAAAGGAGCTGGGCTGTACGGACACCCATTTCAGCAACTGCAACGGTCTCCCGGACGAGGATCACTGGATGAGCGCCTACGATATGGCGTTAATCGGGGCGGAGGCCTACCGAAACGAGACCTTTCGGATTATCACCGGAACCGGAAGCTATACGATACCGCCCACCAACAAGCACCGGGACCCGACCTTCTGCCATAATCATCACAAGATGATTTACCCCTGGCAGGGAGATACCAGGTATCTGTGGGACAACTGCACGGGAGGAAAGACGGGGTACACCAACGCGGCAGGCAACACTCTTGTGACCTTCGCCGAGAAGGACGGGCTCTCCCTCGTGTGTGTTGTTATGTACGCGGCTTCGCCGGATCACTATGCGGACTCCCGGACGCTGCTGGACTATTGCTTTGACAATTTTCAGGCGCTCAACATTGCAGCCAACGAGGTGAGCCTTGCCAATGAGAGCCTGAAAAATATCGGCGTTATGAATGACAACGAGGCCTTTGTTACGCTGGATCAGGATGCGTACATTGTCATGCCAAGGGCGATGGAGTTCTCCGACGCGAGCTTTGTGCTGGATAAGGTGAAGGACGGCAGCAGCACCCTGGCCCAGCTCAAGTATACGTACTCGAATCGGATTGTGGGAACGGCGGAGATTGTGACAACCGGAGCGAAGGTGGCGGAGAGCAGCTTCCGGGACCAGGCCCCTCCCAGGGAGGAGGATACCAACGTGATCGAGATCAATCCGAGAATCGTTATCGTGGTGGCGCTGTGCATTATCCTGTTTTTGCTGCTGCTTTTCTCCATGAAAAAGCTCTACGACAATTACTACCTGATTCGGCACCGCAGAGAGGTGCGCAGGGCACAGAAAGAGCGCTTCCGCGTTCGGACATCCAAAAAGCGGTATCGAAAGCGCGACAGCCTGTTCCGGTAACCAGACGGTTCAGAATAAGGCGGTATATCAATAAAAGACACGGTACTGCCCGATATACAGCAGAAAAAAGACAGCATATTGATTTATATGCTGTCTTTTTGTGTAAAACCGGACATGTAAAAAATACTGTTAAATTATCGGACAATATATTGAATTACATAAGACTTTCGATCAATACAAGAAGTTGTTTTTTGTTTTCCGTGTAAATCAGAATGCCGTTTGAAGTTTCGACCATGGTTAAAAATTTATTTTGGAAGGTGGCGGAAGTCTCCAGCAGATGCATCAGACAGGCCCGCATATGCCTGTCCGCCTGCAGGAATACGGTCTCGATTTCCTCCATCGGGTGTATGCTCACATGGGCGGCCGCAAACAGGCGGGAAATTTCTTTTTCCTGTTCGAACTGTTCGTTTGTCTTGTTGACGATAAAATATCCCTTTTCATCCTTTGGCATATTCAGCGCCTTCACTGCCCGCTGCACCTGCTTGGTCAGCGCGTCGGAGGGCGGGTAGAGGGACTCGAAGTAGACGAGGAAATCGGTGGCCGTCTTAAAGTGACAGTTGCTGCCGTTCTCGAGAACCTCGGTCATAAGAATGCGCCGGATTATATTTTCACATGCTTCGCGGGAGGGATTTTTATAGTTCATGGTTTCTCCTTAAAGTGCCGGGGGACGCTGTGCTCTGGTTTTTATCTTCGGTTCAAATATATACATTTTGCAACCATATGTCAATTCATATTTCACGGACAAAGGCGTGAAAAGTAGCGGATATGAATTGACGGGAGAAAAAAAAGAGGGTAAAATAGAAGAAAAATACCACTAAAATATTGACGGAGCGGAAAAATATGGCGAATCAGGGTAAGAACAAATCCGCAGAGGAGGCGCTGCGGGAGGTGCGGGAATTTATAGAAGCTCACGGCGGTATTGTCAAGAAAGAACAGTTTGACGAGCTGGATGTCGATTACAGAAGAATCCTTGAATTTGTGGAGGACGGCAGTCTGGTGCGGGTGAAGAACGGCTACTACAGCGACCGCATGGACCGTTTTACGGAGGAGGAGCTGATTGCGCGGCTGTTTCCGGACGCGCGGCTGTGTATGGACAGTGCGCTCTACGCATACGGATATATTAGCCGCCGGCCCTTCGGCTGGCATCTGGCCGTCGACAAGAATACGTCCAAATCCCGCTTTAAGATGGATTACCCGAAGGTGATCCCCTACTACACGGAGCCGGAGGCGCTTCTGATCGGTTCGGCCAGATGCGAGATCCGGGGGCATGAGTATCAGATCTATGACAGGGAGCGGGTGATCTGCGACTGTCTGAAATATGAGAGCAAGATGGACAGAGAGGTGTTCAAGGAGGCAGTCCAGGCGTATATTAAGGACGAGAGCAAGGACATCTCGGCGCTCATGGAGTACGCAAGAGAGCGCAGGGTTGTTAAAAAGGTGCAGAGCCTGATCGGAGTGTGGCTGTAATGAAGGTTGGAATAAATGAGGCGCAGGCGCTCAGGCAGCTTGCGGCGGAACGGGGATATTCCTTTGCGAATCTGCTTCGGGCCTACGTTCTGGAGGATTTTATGAGCCGGCTCAGCAGCTGTGAATTTCACGACTGTCTCTGGTTACTGGATGACGGGATGCTGGGGGAGGCGGGCTGCAGGAGGGGCGGGGAGGATTGTCTTTTCTTCTATTATCAGGAGAGCGGCAGACCTTTTCCGGAAAATATGCTTGTGCCGGGACAAAAGCTCAGTCTGCGGCTGGCGGGCAGCTTTCTTGATCAGATGTTTGCGATGGAGAGCGGCGCAGGCGTCAGCTGGCAGTGGGAGAGCGAGTGCGCGCAGTCTTTGGTGTCCGTGAGGCTGACCGGGGTCTACAAAGATATGAAGGTGCCTCTGACCGTGCAGATAACGGCGCTGTGCGGTGAGAATCAGAGGCCGGAGCGGAGAGTGCTGGAATCGGTGACGAAGGAAAAACGTGAGATTGTTTACTGGAAATATTCCACCGAGAATCAGCTGGGCTCCGATCTGTTTCAGATAATGGAAAGGCTGGAGCTGATCGGGGACATGGGCGCCTATTACCGCACGTATCAGACACTTCTCACCCTGTCGTTCTCCGGACGCCACATTGTGGAGGAGCTGGCCAGGCTTTCGGAGAAAACGCCGCAGGTAAAGAATGAAAGACGGCTTGTGCAGCTGCAGGGCTACCGGGAGTACGCCTACATGCGCCGGCGCTGGGATCAGTATATCCGACGGCACGGGGCGCAGCCGGCAGTCTGGGAGGAGGCTCTGGATCAGATTGTTGCGCTGATTACGCCCATCTGGCAGAGTCTGTGCAGAAATGAAATATTTTTTGATGACTGGATGCCGGAGCTGGGGCGGTATATGTAGGGGCGAGGTCTTGGAAAGGAAATATAAGGAAATAATATGTTAGAGCGCAAGTTGAAACAGCTGGCGAAGAGGGCGGGGGATATCCGGTTCACATGCCGGGACATAAACGGATGCTGCAGCGGGGGTTTCCGGACCCGTACTCCATCGACATCACGGAAATAGAGGATTTTGACAATCTGCATCACCCTCAGGGCGTGATTCAGGAGGAGCAGGAGCGGGCAGCCGGCATATATGATTCGAAACAGTGTTATTTTCTCATAAACGGCAGCACATGCGGCATTCTTGCGGCAATCAGCGCGGCGGTTCCGCGGGGCAGCCGGATTCTGATTGCGCGAAACAGCCACCGGTCGGTATACAACGCCTGTTTTCTCAGACAGCTGCAGACGGAGTACGTGTATCCGGTCAATACGAGAAGCGGCTTACAGGGGCAGGTTTCGCCCCGCAGCGTGGAAAAACAGCTCAAGGCCTTTAAGGATATTAAGGCGGTGGTGATAACGTCGCCCACCTACGACGGCATTGTGTCGAATGTGGAAGCCATCGCGGAGGTAGTGCACAGATGGGGGATTCCGCTGATTGTGGACGAGGCCCACGGGGCGCACTTCGGTCTCCACGACGCGTTTCCGGAAAATGCCACAAGGCTCGGGGCCGACGCGGTTATTATGAGCGTACATAAGACACTGCCGGCGTTTACCCAGACTGCGCTGCTTCATCTGTGCAGCGACCGGATCGATCCAAATGCCGTATCCCGGTTTCTGGCGGTCTATGAGACAAGCTCGCCGTCCTATCTGCTGATGGCGGGACTCAGTCACTGTATGCATATGCTGGAGACTCAGACGACAAGAGAGCGTATTGACAGCTACGTGCGGCTTCTGGACAACTTCCGCAGCCTTGTGAAGGGGCTTTCTCACCTTAAGGTTCTTGGAACGAAGGACTTTTTAAGGCGCGAGATCTACGATCTGGACATCGGCAAAATCATTATAAGCGCCGGGGACTGCGGTCTGAACGGGGCGGAGCTCAAGTCGGCGCTGCTTGTGCGTTATCTGATTCAGACGGAGATGGCCAGCGGCGGCTATGTGCTTGCCATGACGAGCTTTATGGATACGCCAAGAGGCTTCGACCGTCTCGGCAACGCGCTGCTTGCCCTGGACGAGCACTGCACGCCGGACGAGTGGATGGAGGAGCCCCTCGCTCCGGTGGATATTTACCGGGATCAGGAAAAATGCATGGAGCTGTATGAGGCCGGGGATGCCGCTCACGAGGAGGTGACGCTTGCGGAGGCAGCCGGGCGCATATGCGCGGATTATGTCTATCTGTATCCGCCGGGGGTGCCGATTCTCGTGCCGGGAGAGCGGATTACGGAGTGGACGCTGCTGGATATGGAAGAGTGCAAAAAGACGGGGCTGATCGTGGAGGGACTGCTCCCGTCCGGAGGCATAGAAGTTGTGAAAATCCGATAAATATATTATAATCAGGATAAATGAGGATTTAATATGGGTAAAATATATTGTATTATGGGCAAAAGCTCCTCGGGAAAGGACAGTATTTACCGGGAGCTTCTGGCGCGCGGGCAGCTGTCCCTCAAACGGATTGTCCCATATACGACCCGCCCGGCCAGGGAGAACGAAACGCCGGGCGAGACATACGTCTTCTGTGATGAGAGGCAGGCAAAAGCGCTCGAGGAGGCAGGGCGCATTGTGGAGCTTCGCGCATACAATACTGTGTACGGCGTATGGAAATATTTTACGGTGGACGACGGGCGGATTGATCTGTCGAAGGAGAGCTATCTCTACATTGTGACTCTTGCGGGCTACCAAAAAATAAAGGAGTACTTCGGAAATGAGCGAACCGTGCCGATTTATATAGAAGTGGATGACGGCGAACGCCTTTTCCGCGCGCTGGCGCGGGAGCGGATACAAAAGGAACCCATGTACGGGGAGATGTGCAGGCGGTTTCTGGCGGACACGGAGGATTTCTCCCGGGAAAAGCTTGCGGAGGCGGGAATCGAAACCCGGTTTGTCAACGAGAATCTGGAGGAGACAATCGGTCGCATAACGGAATTTATCAGACGGAGTGAGAGCATAGGAGGACAGCCCTGTGGATATGAAAATCAATGATATTAATCAGATCAGCCAGATGCCGGAGACCGGCAGGGTTGCGGAGGGGGACGGCTCCTTTAAGTTCACGCTGGCAAGCGCCATAACGGACGCTGACCTGCAGGCAAAGGTGGATGCGCTGTTGAACGACATTACGCTGCAGGGCAACCGGATCGCGGAACACATGGATATCCGCGACATGAAGCGCTACCGGGGGCTTGTGAAGGATTTCCTCAACGAGGTGGTGTACCGCTCCCACAAGTTTTCGAGAGAAAATTTCCTGGACCGGCGGGGACGGCACAGAGTGTACGGTATTATCCGGCTGATCGACGAGAATCTGGACGAGCTGGCCAGCGAGCTTGTGGAGGATGAGAAGGATCATCTCTCAATTCTGGCGAGAATCGGAGAAATAAAAGGGTTGCTGCTGGATATTTTGACATAGCGGGAGGTGAATTTATGGCAGGATTTCATGAAATCGTAGGACACGAACCGATCATTAAGCATTTGAGAAATGCGATTGCACATGACATGGTGTCCCACGCCTATATTCTGAACGGGCCGGAGTACTCCGGGAAGATGATGCTGGCGGAGGCATTTGCGGCGGCGCTGCAGTGCGAGGGCGAGGGAGAGCGGCCGTGCCTGTCCTGCCGTTCCTGCAGACAGGCGGCGGATCACAATCAGCCGGACATTATCTATGTACAGCATGAGAAGCCCGGCACCATAGGCGTGGACGACATACGGGTGCAGATCAACAGCGATATTGCCATAAAGCCTTACAGTAGCCGCTACAAGGTATATATTGTGGACGACGCCCAGAAGATGAACCAGCAGGCCCAGAACGCCCTGCTAAAGACAATCGAGGAGCCGCCGGCATATGCGGTTATTCTGCTTTTGACGACCAATGCGGACAGCTTTCTGCAGACGATCCTGTCCCGGTGCATCACCTTAAACCTGAAGGCGGTGAAGGAGGATGTGATCCGGGAATATCTGATGAAGCATTATCAGATACCGGATTATCAGGCGGATGTGTGCGCGGCATTCTCACAGGGAAATGTGGGGAAAGCGATTCAGCTTGCGTCCTCGGAGGATTTCGGCGAGCTAAAGGACTCCATGCTTCAGCTTGTGAAGAGGCTGGAGGACATTGATCTCTACGAGTTTTCGGGAGCTATTAAGCAGATCGGCGAGT
>CATJJD010000303.1 GCA_949740385.1 uncultured Lachnospiraceae bacterium | reverse complement strand
GAGCGGATGAAAAGCCCGATACGGCGGACTGCGGATGCGGCTTATAGCGTATATCTTTGCATGCCGCAAGAGGAAATGGAACCTGACGAGGCAGTAAAATGGGTGCTGGCGCACTCGGGAAGTGCAAAGTGGCATGAGACGATCCGCATGGCAGTGGCCTGCAATGACAGCGGATTTCTGGCGACATCGCTGCGAAAACACGAGGAGGCGGCACAGTTGCCCACAGGAGAAATTTTTCTGGCGGCGGAGGGGCTTGCAGACCGGCAGACCGGGGCGGAGGCGCAAAATATTTACAGAAGCCTTTTACGATTTGTCGTATCAGACAATAAGACGCTTGTGAGATCTGCAGTGTCTGCCATACAGGGGATGCGTGCGCTGATACGCGAATGGGATAAGGAGTACCTGCTTGCGCTTATGAAAAGTGGGGAACAACGGATTGCGGATGCGGCTTACAGTGTATATCTGTGCATGTCGCGGGAGGAACTGGATCAGAGCATATTAAGGCAGCATTTTCTGGATTATAAAGAGCGGGCGGAGCATGAATTTGGGAAACTCTCTTATCAAAATATGGAAGAGACGGCCAGGTACCTGCAGCGTGATCCAAAGGACTGTGAAGTTATTGAAGCTGCAAAATATTATTACGGAAATCACTGCTCCATGTATGGCATGGAGATTTTAGGGGAGTACCTGTGTGAGACAGGAGAGCAGGAATGGAAAAACGAGTGGGACAAAAGACATTTCCTGGCTTTAGACGAAGAGGCAATGCAGAAAACGTTTCAGCGTATGGATGCGGTGAATATAGCTCTGTTAAATGTACTGATTGAAATTTATGGCATGGACGTGCCCAAAAAACAGGAGGATGCAAAGCCGGAAGAATATCTGGAGTGCTCCAGACTGGCACAGGGCCTGCAATATATGCAGACAGCAATTCCGGAGTTGTTTGCGTTTGGTGCTGATTTGAAACAGCCCTGGTGCAAAGCTGTCATAAGGGCAGTCGGTACTGCCGTGGGAGTCGATGCCGGACGGATTAAAAGTGAATTGTCCTGTCTGTACCGGGAGAGTCAGGAAAATCCGGAATTTCGCTTTTATCAATATATAAGAGAAGTTATTGTCTGCAGTGACTGGTCAAAGGCGGCAGAGGGAATTGATGAGGAAACCCTTTTAAAGGGGATTGCGGCAAATTCGGAAATCATCGCACTGCCCTGCATGAATATGCTGGTGCGGCGGGATGGGAAGGAGAAAACGAAGCAGACGCTGCTTAAGATGCTTTACGCAGAGAATAAAGAGGTCACAGAGCGCATCGGGAGTATGGCGCCCTGTATCTGGAAAGAAAGATCCGCAGAAGTCATTTTAAGCAGGCTGCTTCATGGAAGGCTGGATGTATGCGCCGGGCTGTACTGTATTTTCCCGGAATTGTCCGGAGAATTTCGCATAAAGGACTGGATGGATGCGATGCTGGAGGGAGTCACAAATGACAGCAGTGTGCCGGTGCAGAATGCCTGCTCCTGCATAAAAGAGGGACTGCGGCAGGGATACCTGGATGGGGAGGCGAAGGAAGCGCTGTTGTCATTGTGTAAGGAGCAGTTTGAAGCATGGCTGGGACGAAAAGTAAAATGCATAAATTGTGATGCCGGAGCATATCTGGATGAACGTGGTTTCTGCCCGAAATGCCATGTGAAAGGCAGGCTGCCTTACCGCGCATTTATGGAACTGTTGATTGATAATCGGTGTCTGGATTATCAGGAGCTGATCCGATATAGCGGACACTGCTCATCGGATATAAGTGAAGCGGCAAGGGAGGGCATGAAGAGCTTTTGGGAGGAAAACCCGCAGAGCATAGGAGAAATACTGGAACAAATAAAAGCGGATCAGTGCCCGGAGAATCTGTTTGGATGGCTGCTTGCCATGCCGGGAAACGTGATTGCCGGATATGAGAAGCAGATTGTGGACGCGGCGGAGAAAGAGCGCCGAAAGCTGCAGCTGGTATTTCTGGAGAAAATGAACAGGCTGGAGTGGCTTCCGGTAAAGGAAAAGCGAGAATATTTAATAAAGATGATGGGCAGCGGAGATGCAGAAGTGAAGGCCAGGGCGACGAAGGTGTGGCTTGCTCTGGAATAATATTTTTCTCTGTACTTTCTGCTGCCAGACTAGTTAAGACCCATAATAAACTACCAGTGACAGCTGAAAAATAAAAGCTTGACAATCTGTTTAACCCGTGGTACACTTCACATCAGCTTAAATTGAAAGGAGGCTTACGTGTGATTATTTGTGTACGCTAAATGCAGTAAAAAGCAGAGCTTTCTCTCCACACAGTGGGGCTTTTTTTGCATACGTATGCAGAGGACACGTAGGTTTGACACGAGCGGCTTTTGGCTGTCTCGTGTAGTTTTTCGTGCTTTGTTGTTATGCAGGCGTCTGCCCTAACTGTGGGACAGCGCCTGTTTTTTATTGTAAAAACTGAGTAAATACAATAAATCTGTGTGTACAGTGTGGAAAGAGAATATATGGGACGCATTATGGCAATCAGAAAAATGCAGGGTACCTGGATCAGCGTGGCGTCTGCGTACCGGCAAAGAGAGCTTATGATGCAGTAAGGAGTGTGTAATGGCGAAAATTACGTTTGACAGAGTGAGCTTTTGTTATCCTAAAGTATATACTTCTGTTTTTGAAAATGTGTCATTTTCCATTGACGCGGACTGGAAACTGGGACTGACTGGCAGAAACGGACGCGGCAAGACGACTTTGCTGAGAATAATGAATGGAGAATTGCAGCAGACAAACGGAACCATTAAGAGGGACGTCAATGTGGAGTATTTTCCGTATCAGTATTCCGGAGAGGTTAAGATAACGCTGGATGTGATTAAGGAGTGTATCGGCAATCTGTACAGTCTGGAGCAGCAGCTGGATGATGCGGTTATGCTTGAAGAATATATCCGGCTGGATGGCTTTCAGATGGAGGGGAAAATCAGAAAAGAAGCCGCAAGAATCGGCCTGAAGGAGAACGTTCTGAGCAGAAGCTTTGAGACATTGTCCGGCGGCGAACAGACAAAAGCATTAATCATTGCACTGTTTTTAAAAAGCAATTCTTTTGTTTTACTCGACGAGCCCACGAATCATCTGGATTTTTGCGGAAAGGAAGAACTAAAGAATTATCTGAAGAAAAAGCGGGGATTTATTCTTGTATCCCATGACAGAGAATTTCTGGACAGTGTGGTCAATCACATATTGTCAATCAATAAGGTGGATATTTCGATTGAAAAGGGGAACTACACGACATGGGAAAATAATAAAAAGCTTACGGAAGAATTTGAGCGAAGAACGAGTGAAAATCTGCAGAGAGAGATCGCAAAGCTGGAAAGCAGCAGTGTCCAGAAGAGAGAGTGGGCGAGTGTATCAAACAAGCAGAAGTACCATTTTGCATCAAACAGCAGAACGAATGGTGTTCAGGCATATCTGAGTCAGGCAAAGAGAAGTGAGGAGCGGGTAAAAAAGAATATTCAGATCAAAAAATCATTGCTGAGAAATTATGAGGAAAG
>CATJJD010000302.1 GCA_949740385.1 uncultured Lachnospiraceae bacterium | reverse complement strand
CGAATCCGGCCCTTCATTCCGGTATTTTCACCCGCAGAAGAAGAAAATCAAATCATGTTTTAATCTTACTGCTGTGTTCGGCTCTGCTGACAGCCTGCAGCTCACCGCAGAAAAACAGCAGCGTCGAAGACACCTCCTCCGGGGCAGAAGCTGAGACCGGAACCGAGGCCGAAAGCGGCTGCACTTTCACCGACGATCTCGGACGCACCGTAACCGTCACCTCCTGCCGGCGCACCGCGGCGCTGCTCGGCAGCTACGCCGATGTCTGGATACTGGCAGGCGGCGACGTCTGTGCAACGGCGGACGATGCCTGGGAAGATTTTGATCTGGAGCTTGCGGCAGACACGGTAAACCTGGGTGGTACAAAGGATCTGAGCCTGGAGGGCCTTCTCTCCTCCGACCCGGATTTCGTTATCGCCAGCACAAACACAGCGCAGCATCTGGAATGGCAGAGCGCACTGGAGAATGCCGGAATCACCGTGGCCTACTTCGACGTCACGGACTTCGACGACTATCTGCGCATGCTTAAGATCTGCACCGACCTCACCGGCAATTCCGAGTCCTATCAGATCAACGGAACCGATCTTGCGCTGCAGATTGAGGAGATCATCGGCCGCAACCAGGGAAAGCCCGCCCAGAGCGTTCTTGTTCTCCGCGCATCCGCCTCCTTCATCCGCGCCAAAAACAGCAGCGGCACGGTGCTCGGCACTATGCTGAAAGATCTGGGCTGCGTTAACATCGCGGATGACGATGACTCTCTTCTGGAAAATCTGAGCATTGAGAGTATCGCGCTGGCGAATCCGGACAAAATTTTCCTGATCCCCTCCGGCGACGACCTGGAGGGCACGAAAGAAAATGTTGAAAAAATGTTCCGCGAAAATTCCCTCTGGAACGAGCTGGAAGCGGTAAAAAATGACAAAGTGTACTATATGGACAAGCGGCTGTACGGCTTCAAGCCAAACGCGCTCTGGGCAGAATCCTACCGACAGCTGGAGGAGCTGCTGTATGCAGAGTAATTCCCGCCGTTTTCGGCTTCTGTTCATCGGCGCAGTCCTTTTGTGCTTTGCGGCAGTCGTCTTAAGCCTCTGCCTCGGCAGCATAAATTTTACGCCGGCACAGGCGGTCGGCGGCCTTCTGCAAAAAGGAGAAAAGACCGGCATCAATATACTCCGCTACGCCAGACTGCCGCGCACCGCCGCCTGTCTTGCGTCCGGGACGGCCCTCTCCGTGTCCGGCGCAATACTGCAGAACGTCCTCTCCAACAAGCTGGCCTCCCCGGGCATTATCGGCGTCAACGCAGGCGCAGGCCTCGGCGTCACCATATGCTGCGCCCTCGGAAATTATTACGGTCTGGCGGTATCCTTGTCAGCCTTTCTCGGCAGCCTGATCACCGTGACGCTGATCTGTGTTTTTTCCGGGAAGACGGGAGCCTCCAGAACAACCGTAATCCTTTGCGGCGTCGCCTTAAACAGTATATTGAGCGCCGTCTCGGAGTCCGTCACCGTGCTGAATCCCGACACTGCCGTCCTCACAGCCGAATTTCGGGTCGGCGGCTTTTCCGCCGTATCCACCGGGCGGCTCCTTCCGGCATCCGTCCTCATACTTGCGGCCCTTCTGCTGTGCTGTACCCTCTTTAACGAGCTGGATGTGCTGACGCTTGGCGACGAGAGCGCCCAGTCGGTGGGACTGCCGGCTCCGGCATACCGGGCGCTGTTTCTTGTTCTGGCGGCACTTCTGGCGGGATGCGCGGTGAGCTTTGCGGGACTGCTGGGCTTCATCGGCCTGATCGTGCCCCACCTTGTCCGAAAAATCGCAGGAAACGAGAGCCGGCATCTCCTCCCGCTGTGCGCGCTGTTCGGCGCAGCCTTTGTGACGCTGTGCGACCTGGCCGCAAGGCTTGTCTTTCTGCCCTACGAGCTGCCGGTCGGAATACTGATGTCCGTCGTCGGCGGCCCCGTCTTCGTCTGGCTGCTGCTTCGCATGAAAGGAGGACACCGGGATGCTTGAAGTCCGTCATCTGTCGGCCGGGTACGGTAAAACCGAAATCCTGCACGACATCAGCTTTACCGCCGAAACCGGCGCAGTCACCACAATCATCGGCTGCAACGGCTGCGGCAAGAGTACGCTCCTTCGTGCGATTTGCGGCGTCATCCCCGCCTCGGCCGGCGGAATCCGAATGGACGGCGACTCCGTGTCCGCGCTGACCCGAACCGGGCGCGCCAGACGCGCCGCCTTCCTGGCGCAGGGGAAAAATACTCCGGACATCACCGCAGGCCGGATGGTACTCCACGGCAGATTCCCCCATCTGTCTTACCCGCGGAAATACAAAAAGGCCGACTATGAGATCGCAGAGGCCGCCATGGCCCGGCTGGGTATTGCGCATCTTGCCGACAGACCGATGGCCGAGCTGTCCGGCGGGACAAGACAGAAGGTCTATATCGCCATGGCCCTCGCACAGTGCGCCCCTATTATCATTATGGATGAGCCCACCTCCTGGCTCGACATCGGTCAGCAGCTCCGCTTTGCCGAAATAGCGCGCGGTCTCGCCGATGACCGCAAAACCGTTCTCCTTGTGCTCCACGATCTTCTTCTCGCCCTGAAAATCTCCGACAGCATATGCGTCATGGAAAACGGCAGGCTCCTTATACAGGATACTCCGGCAGCTATCCTGCAAAGCGGCATTATTTCGCAGATCTACGGCGTCGAGGTCTGCCGGCTACAGACGGAATGCGGCATTCAATACTATTACCGGATGTAGCAGAACGAAAAAGCCGCTTTGCCGTTTCACACAAATAAAATGCCATCTTCCTCAAAGCAGCGAAGATGGCATTTCACAATGTTATACAATTACGCAATCTGTTCTCCTAACAATAAAGCTGAAACGTCTGGTTCTCATCCATTCCGGCCTCCAGCTGTTTCTTCAAAATCGTCTCAAAGGAATTACCCTGTGTCTTCGTCCGCTGCTCATCCCTGTGCCGCGGCGTGAAGTAAGTGACAGAAGCTACTCTCTGAACCGGAATGATTCTCTGTAATCTCGCCTCGTATTTTGCAGTAACACGCCTCCCTTCCATGATTGACGTTCTCTGTTTGCTTCTATTATTGTTATCGGTTAATTTTCGTGATCACTTTATAGTTATCTGTAAATTTTATCAAAAATATTTTTTTATCTTAAAATATATAATCTCCGCGAGGGCGATGCACAGCGCCGCCCCGAGGGTAATCCAGTACCCCCATGTGCTTTCAAGCCCCGGCATATGCTCAAAATTCATCCCGTACCATCCGGCAATCAGCGTCAGCGGAAGGAATATTGTGGTCACCACCGTCAGAATGCGCATGGTTTTATTCTGCTGCACATCCACCTGCTGTTCATAGAGCTCCCATATCTGCATCAGATAATCCCGCAGCGTCTGTACGTAGCCGCAGAGCCTGTCCGCCCGTTTTCCAATATCCTTAAGCAGATCCAGCCCCTTCTCACTGAAAAAATCATTTTTATTCCCGGATAATATATCGCAAAGATCCGCAAGCTGCTGATAATAAAATTCCCGCTCTAAAAGCTGCTTCCGGCAGCAGAGAATCTCCCGCGTAGGGCCCACGTAGTCCACCAACGTTCCGAGAAGATTCTCCTCCAGCCGGTAAAAGCCCGCCTCCATCTGCTGCATACAGGCAAGATCATTGGTCAGCACGGCCTCCAGCAGCTCACAGAACTGCAGCTCCGCCGGGTCCTTTTCTCCCGTCTCCATCCGATCGCGCAGCTCTTCTGCAAGCCTCTTCTTCTCCCCCTCCGCCACCACAAAAAACCGGTCCCCGCTCAGAAAATACGGCAGAAGCTGCTGATCTCCCTCCTCGCCGGACTTAAGGTCAATCATAAGCGCGCCGACAATCCGGTCCGGCAGACTGTATACTCTGCAAAAGGGAACATCGCCTGACGACAGAAGACTTTGCAGCTCTCTGCTGCCCTCCTGCCCGCACAATATCTGATTCGCCTGATCTCTGCCGTATATTTGCATCTGGTTCATATTGTTTCCTCACAGCCGCATAAAGGGTATTATCCTGATATCTCTATTATCCCCCCGTTCTATGCAATCATTCCCTTTCACCGGCTGTTTTTTTGCGCAATAAAAAAATCCCTGTACTGCTACAGGAATTTCCATGAAAAATGCCCAGTTCCGGAATCGAACCAGAGACACGAGGATTTTCAGTCCTCTGCTCTACCAACTGAGCTAACTGGGCACACGGTATATGTCAGGCGACATAAAACCTAGTTGCGGGAATAGGATTTGAACCTATGACCTCCGGGTTATGAGCCCGGCGAGCTTCCAGACTGCTCCATCCCGCGATATTATATTCTACTATAAAATT
>CATJJD010000301.1 GCA_949740385.1 uncultured Lachnospiraceae bacterium | reverse complement strand
GTGGTAAAGTACGGCGGGTCCGCCATGGTGGACGAGGAGCTGAAAAAGCAGGTGATTGAGGACGTCACCCTCTTAAAGCTTGTGGGCTTTAAGCCGATTATCGTCCACGGCGGCGGAAAGGAGATCAGCCGCTGGGTGGAAAAGAGCGGAAAGCAGGCGGAATTTGTAAACGGTCTGAGAAAGACCGACGCGGAGACCATGGAGATTGCGGAGATGGTTTTAAACCGCGTGAACAAGTCGCTGGTGCAGAAGGTACAGCAGCTTGGCGTGCTCTCGGTGGGAATCAGCGGCAAGGACGGCGGGCTTCTCACCGTGGAAAAGAAGTATTCAAAAGGGCAGGACATCGGATATGTGGGGGAGATTAAGGCGGTGAACCCGAAGATTCTCTTCGATCTGCTGGAGAAAGATTTTCTTCCGATTGTCTGTCCCATCGGCATGGACGAAAGCTATGAGACGTACAATATTAATGCGGACGACGCGGCGTGCGCCATTGCAAGAGCGGTGTCGGCGGAAAAGCTGGCATTTCTGACGGACATAGAAGGCGTCTACCGGGACCCGGCGGACAAGTCCTCGCTGATCTCGGAGCTCACCGTGTCGGCGGCCAGAGAGCTGATCGGAGACGGCTACATCGGCGGGGGAATGCTGCCGAAGCTAAACAACTGCATCGACGCCATCGAAAACGGCGTTTCACGGGTACATATTCTGGACGGAAGAATCGCCCACTGCCTTTTACTGGAAATTTTTACGAACAGGGGCATCGGGACTGCAATTTTGGGGGACGGGCAGGAGCGCTTCTACCACGGGGATGAGGCGGCGCGGACCGCGGAAGGGAGCAGGTAGCAAAGATGGAGAGGAATCATTGTATCGCGGAGGCCGAGAGCCGGCTTCTGCACACGTACAACCGGTTTCCGGTTGTGTTTGAGCGGGGCGACGGGGTGTATCTGTACGACACGGAAGGGAAGGCATACCTGGATTTTGCGGCGGGCATTGCGGTGTGCGCCCTGGGGTACGGCAACCGGGCATACCAGGCTGCGCTGAAGCGGCAGACGGAGCTTCTCATGCACACCTCAAACCTCTACTACAACCGGCCGACCGTTGACGCCGCCCAAAAGGTGCTCGCGGCCAGTGAGATGGACCGCATTTTTTTCACAAACAGCGGCACGGAGGCCATCGAGGGGGCGGTCAAGGCGGCGAAAAAGTACGCCTGCACCAGGGACGACCATGCGGGCCACGAGATCATAGCCATGAATCACTCCTTCCACGGCCGCAGCATCGGAGCGCTCTCCGTTACCGGAAACGACCACTACCGGGAGCCCTTCGAGCCGCTGATGCCCGGCGTGCATTTTGCCGATTTCAATGACCTTGAGAGCGTGTGCTCCCTTGTGACGGACAGAACCTGCGCGGTGATTATGGAGACCGTGCAGGGAGAGGGCGGTATCTATCCGGCAGATCCGGAGTTCTTAAAAGGGGTCCGCGCCCTCTGCGACGAGAAGGATATACTGCTGATCCTGGACGAGATTCAGTGCGGCATGGGGCGCACGGGGGAGATGTTCGCCTGGCAGAACTACGGCGTAAAGCCCGACATTATGGCCTGCGCAAAGGCGCTCGGCTGCGGCGTTCCTGTGGGGGCCTTTCTTATGACCGGGCGGGCTGCGGCCAGCTCCCTTGCGCCGGGAGATCACGGGACGACCTACGGGGGCAACCCTTTTGCCGGGGCAGCAGTGTCCGCGGTGTTCGATGAGTTTGAACGGCTGCATGTGCCGGAGCATGTGAAAGCCGTTGCGCCTTATCTTGAGGCGCAGCTGGATGCCCTTGTGGCGGAGTTTGACTGTCTGACGCAGCGGCGGGGCATGGGCCTTATGCAGGGCGTTGTCTGCACGATTCCGGTGGGGCAGGTGTGTGCGGAGGCGTTAAAAAACGGTCTGATCGTCATTACTGCAGGCGCAGACGTGATCCGCTTTGTGCCGCCTCTCGTGATTACAGAGGCGGATGTGGACAAAATGATCATTATTTTGAAAAAAACATTAAATACTCTTGTAAAATCTGTAATAAATCGGTAAAATATAAAGTGCATCAGGACTCCTTTCGGAAAAACGAATCAAAAAAGGAGATCCGACATGAAAGATATGGATAACAACTGCAGAGAGCGCCGCCTGTGTGACAGGCTTTTCGGGCTATTGCCGTGTCTGCTTGCGCTCTCTCTTGCGGCGCCTGTGCTCGGCGGCTGCGGGAGAGATGCGCAGGCTTATCTGGCGTCTGGACAGACCGAACAGGAGAGTGACAGCGGAACGAAAGAGGGACCGAAGGAGACGGAGGCGTACCCTTCCGGCGGCGTTGTACTGGTCTACGTCTGCGGGGAGGTGAAGACGCCCGGGGTTTACGAGCTTGCAGAGGGCAGCCGAATCTGCGATGCGGTGGATGCCGCGGGCGGGCTGAC
Source organism: uncultured Lachnospiraceae bacterium (assembly GCA_949740385.1). Taxonomy (GTDB): domain Bacteria; phylum Bacillota; class Clostridia; order Lachnospirales; family Lachnospiraceae; genus Roseburia. Next base: position 1,951 of record CATJJD010000301.1, on the reverse strand, counting down.
GAAGGAGGCCAGCCGGGATTACTGGAATCTTGCCGAACGGCTTACCGACGGGCAGATGATCAGTGTTCCGACGAAGGAGGAGGCCGGGCTCCGGCAGGAATCCGCGGCGGCCGCTCCGGTTTCGGACGGCAGGGTGAACATCAACACGGCAGAGCTTGCGGAGCTTATGACCATACCCGGAGTCGGGAAGACCAGGGGAGAGGCCATTCTGGCGTACCGCAGCGAGCACGGCCCTTTTGCCGAAATGCAGGACATCAAAAAGGTGCCTGGAATCGGCGATGTGATTTACGAGGGGATGAAGGACTGTATCACAGCCGAATAATAATGAATCAGAGGTGAAAGATGGCAAAGAAGGTTCTCGTAGTAGACGATGAGAAGTTGATTGTGAAAGGAATCCGTTTCAGCCTGGAGCAGGACGGCATGGAAGTGGACTGTGCTTACGACGGGGAGGAAGCGCTGAATCTGGCGAAGAGCAACGCTTATGATATGATTCTTCTGGACATTATGCTCCCGAAGATGGACGGATTTGAGGTGTGTCAGGCGATACGGGAATTTTCGGATATGCCGGTGGTCATGCTGACCGCAAAGGGCGACGATATGGACAAAATCCTGGGCCTGGAGTACGGCGCGGACGATTACATCACCAAGCCATTCAACATTCTCGAGGTGAAGGCGAGAATCAAGGCCATCATGCGGCGCACTTCGGGACAGAAGGAGAAGACGGCCTCCGACACCGTCACGGAGAACGGGGATCTGCGCATGGATCAGGACAGCAGACGTCTCTTTATTCTCGGCAGAGAGGTGAATCTGACCACGAAGGAGTTTGATCTGCTGGAGCTTCTTGTGAGAAACGAGAACAGAGTTTACAGCAGGGAGAACCTTCTTGAGCTGGTGTGGGGAAAGGACTATCCCGGGGACGTGCGCACGGTTGACGTGCATGTACGGCGGCTCAGAGAGAAGATTGAGGGGAACCCCAGCGAGCCGAAGTATGTGCACACCAAATGGGGGGTCGGCTACTATTACTGCCAGAAATAGTGTCCGGGCAGTTGATTAAACATACGCGAAAAGCAGTTTTCGGTGGTATAAGCAGTTTTCAGTGGTATGGAAGGATTGCGGCTTCATGCAGAAAAGTACATGGTTTCCCGGCTTTTTGAAAAGCCTTAAGTTTCGGTTGATTCTGTTGATTCTGGTCATTGCGATTGTCCCTGGCCTCATACTCAGTATCGGCATACTGAACTCCTATGAGGCCAGGGCGGTGTCTATCCGCGAGAGCGAGGTCTTAAGCCAGGCAAAAATTCTGGCGAACCAGATTGCCACAAGTGAATATATGAATAAGGGCGGGCTGGACACAGGCACGATCCAGGCGCAGATGAGTCTTCTGACGACCATATACGACGGCAGGGTGATTATTGTGGACGATAATTTCAAGGTCTACCATGATACCTACAATCTGGACGACCACAAGACCATTATTGCGGAGGAGGTAATACGCAGTTTTCAGGGGCAGGATATTATCAAGTACGATGAGGAAAATCATTACATTGAGATGACGACGCCGATCATCAATCCCGACGATGTGAGCGCTTCGGTGCTGGGGGTAATGCTAATCAGCGTGTCTACGGACAACATTGTGCTGAACCTTGAGTATCTGCGGCAGATTGCGACGATTATCCAGGTTATTCTGACTGCGGTGACGGTGTTTTTCGGCGTGCTGATTATTCTGTATTTTGTGAAGCCTCTCGACAAGATCTCGGACGGGATTGCGGCCATCAAAAACGGCTACGGGGAGGACGCGCTGCAGGTTAACGACTGCACGGAGACGGCGCAGATCTGCCGGCGCTTCAACGAGATGCTGGGGCGCATGAAAAAGATGGATACCTCGAGACAGGAGTTTGTGTCGAACGTGTCCCACGAGCTTAAGACGCCGCTGACCTCGATGAAGGTGCTGGCG
>CATJJD010000300.1 GCA_949740385.1 uncultured Lachnospiraceae bacterium | reverse complement strand
TGATGGACGGATTCTTAACGGTAACCGCGCACTTGTAGGTCTTGGTGGACTTTTTCCCGGATTTCTTGTAAGTTACCTTGGCCGGAAATCAAACTGAGAAAAAAATGGCAGAATGCCGGAAATTCCGGCGTTCCGCGGGCCGAAAAAACGAAAAAAATCCGCAGACAAGTAACAGGCAAGTGACAGACAATGATCAGACAAGAGACAGCCTAAATAAAACAGGACAGAAGCGGAGAAGCTTCCATCCTGTTATTATCCACAATGTAATTCATTAACCTACGGATTTTCCGGTTCTGCCCGAACGTCTGCAAATCACCGTTTCCCCCGGGCCTTCTTTCTCCCGGATTTTTTCCGTCCGCTTCCTCCGGCGGCGGAAGCCGGCGCAGTCTTTGGTGCGGCGGCAGCAGAGTCTGCCTCTTTTCTCGCAGTCTCCGAAACCGACGCAGCAGCGGCAGAAGATGAGTTCTGCGCAGCGGCGGCAGAAGATGAGTCCGGCGCAGCCGCTGTAGATGAAGCCTGCGCAGCAGGAGCGGAAGATGAGGTCTGCGCAGCTGAAGCAGAAGAGGAAGCCCTGCCGGCATCCGCTTTTTTATCATTCTCCGCGGATTCTCCGTTCTCATCCGCTTTTGCAAACAGATTACCCCGTTCCACAACCATGCGGTTGACCGCCATGCCAAGACCGAGGAAGCCCCAGAAGACCGGAGCGGTGCAGACATTGGAATCATTTGCCACGGCAGCTATGACATACACAAGCACAGCGACAAAAAATCCGATGCCAACCCAGGTAAGGCTCTCCTTCAGATTTGCTCTGCGGTAAATGCGCGTGGATTTCACGAGATAGAACCCGAGAAATCCCAGCAGGAGCAAAAGGCCGATCAGACCGTTTTCCACCCATTGCTGCAGATACCAGCAGTGGGCCTTCACGTCGTAATTGTTTGCGCCGGACACATAGGTGTGGTAAATATAATCGTTCTGCGGGTATGCAAGCATGTAAGCATTTGCGCCGACGCCTACGAAAATATGTTTTCCGAGCAGCGGAATCGTGTAGTTCCATATGTGCCCGCGGCCGCTCATCGCGTTATCTCGAAACAGGCTCACCAGCTCATCTGCCATATCCTTTGTCAGCTTGCCGGCGGAGTTGGCGTAGTAGTAACCGTTTTCATGCGCATAGACAAAATCCCACACGCCGCCCTGCACAATGACCCGGATACCCGGCATTTCGTCGAGAATAATCGGCTGAATCTGGCAGCCGCCGTAGATCGGATCATCCAGCTGATCAATCATATTTGCCTCATCCACAAGGGTGCGCGCCAGCGGAGTTCCGTTTTCGTCAGTGCAGGCGAGAACAGACTGTCCGTCCGCTTCGTTTATAGTGTAGCCAAGCCGGATTTTATTGCCATTTAAATTCAGCGTGACGCAGTCGGTGCCCGGATCAACATGGCGCAGAACAAAAGTCTCATCCATGTGGTAAGTGCCCAGAATCGTAGTAGACAGCCTTGTTCCGAGCTCGGTGTGCGTAAACATCCAGGCAAGAGAGGCGATGCCGACCACAGCCATTCCGATGCCGATAAAGCCCGTCCGCTTTGTGCGGCTTAAAAGGATCAGGACAACGACGATCACGGCGGCCGAGAGTGCCAGCCAGCCGGAATCACTGCGGCTTCCGACCATACAGATCGAGGAGAGAACCGCGACGGCTGCCATCAGAATCCGCTGATAAAATTTCCGGGAAGCGATGCAGAGGCAGACGCTGAGCGGAATCAGCATTCCGAAATAAAAGGACAGAAAGTTCGGATTGTACAGCGTCGTGTAGCTCGTCCGCTCTCCCATGACAAAGCTGATGGTGTCCAGGCGGTCCCAGAACTCGGGTCCGGTGATCAGATGTTTGCCGAGCGACGTTTTGAAAAAATCCTTTCCGTAATACTGGAACACGCCGATCAGTGTCACGATGAGCATCCCGACCCCGGACCAGCGGATGGCGGTCACAAGGTTTTTCTCATTCTGCACATACTGGTAGGTATAGTAGCAGAGAATCAGGTATGCAAAAAGCGCCCACACGGATTCGAACAGCTCGTATATGCCGGCCGACACCCAGTGTTTATATGGAGAGAAGAGCGCCGACATGGCAACAAAGAGCCCGTAGAAGAAAAGAAGGTAGAAAGCATTCTCAAATCGAAAGCGTTCCTTCCTATTAAAATAATGAAGCAAAAGGATTCCCAGCATGACGACGCCGATTGCGATGGCGGCGATCATTTTCCATGCGAAGAAAACGTCGACCTGGCTGTCAGAAGCATTCGGAAACCAGTCGAACGCGGAAAGTCCGCTCTGGTATCTGAAGGTGTGGACGATCAGCGGCACGAAACCGGTCATCAGAATGACAGGAATCATGAACAGACTGGAAACCTGTCTCTTTTGGTTGGTTGATTTACTCAAAGCTAAAATCTCCTTTACTAAAATAATCACAGTTCCAAGTATACTTCATAATTGTCCAAAAGTCTACAATTCTTCCGAAAAGATGCGGGAGCCGGTGCAAAGGGTGATAACTTATGAGCGGTTCGACAAGTAACGCGCAAGTAACACCGGCACATTTGCGGGAAAATGTCGCAAAATGAAAAAATATAACAGTTGCTGACACCACAGGATTATGATAAACTATAAATGTTGCTATGGCAGAAATAAGACAGAGGAAAGTTTGCTTTCGGGTTTATGGAGGATAGAATGGAAGACAAAGTGAAGCGGACAGAATACGAAAAATTTCTGGCCTGTGAAGAATTTTCAAACAGCGATCCCGATATTGCACGCATAAAACAGGCGGCGCGGGCCATCGCGGAGCAGTACAACCGGACGGTGGAGGGGCAGGATGAGGAGCGGCTGCGGCTTCTGAAGGCTTTGTTTGGAGACTGCGACGACGATATATTTATAAAGCCTCCTTTTTACTGCGACTTCGGTTTCAACATACATGTGGGCAGGAAATTTTTTGCCAACTACGCCTGCGTCATGCTGGATGCCGCTCCCATCACCATCGGGGACAACTGCCTGCTGGGGCCGCAGACATGCTTTTATACGGTGAATCATCCGATTGATCCGGACAGGCGTGTGCAGAACTATGTATACGGCGAGCCCATTACCGTGGGGGACAATGTGTGGTTCGGCGGAAACTGCGTTGTTTTGTCGGGGGTTACGATCGGAAACAACGTTGTGGTAGGGGCAGGCTCGGTTGTGACAAAAGATATTCCGGACAACGC
>CATJJD010000299.1 GCA_949740385.1 uncultured Lachnospiraceae bacterium | reverse complement strand
TTATTATTTTTCAAAATTAAAAGTAGATTAAATATTATGGAAACTTTGCAGAAATACATTGACAAACTGAACGCGCTGAATTTTAAGGAGATGTACAACGGAGATTTCTTCCTCACCTGGGAGAAGACCGACGACGAGCTCGAGGCGGTGTTCACCGTTGCGGACGCGCTGCGCTACATGCGGGAGCACAATATTTCCACAAAGGTATTTGAGAGCGGGCTTGGCATCTCACTGTTCCGCGACAACAGTACCCGCACCCGCTTCTCCTTCGCTTCCGCCTGCAATCTGCTGGGCCTTGAGGTGCAGGACCTGGACGAGGGCAAATCCCAGGTAGCCCACGGCGAGACCGTGCGGGAGACCGCCAACATGATTTCCTTTATGGCGGACGTGATCGGAATCCGCGACGACATGTACATCGGCAAGGGCAACGCCTACATGCACGAAGTAGTGGACGCCGTAACGCAGGGACATAAGGACGGCATTCTCGAGCAGAAACCGACGCTCGTCAATCTCCAGTGCGACATCGACCACCCGACTCAGGCCATGGCCGACATGCTCCACATTATCCACGAGTTCGGCGGCGTCGAGAACCTGAAGGGCAAAAAGCTGGCGATGACCTGGGCTTACTCTCCTTCCTACGGAAAGCCCCTCTCCGTTCCGCAGGGCGTTATCGGCCTGATGACAAGATTCGGCATGGACGTTGTGCTGGCGCACCCGGAGGGCTACGAGATTTTTGAGGACGTGGAGAAGGTGGCAAAGGAGAACGCAAAGAAGTCCGGCGGCTCCTTCAAAAAGACCAACAATATGGCGGAGGCCTTCAAGGACGCGGACATCGTTTACCCGAAGAGCTGGGCTCCTTTCGCCGCGATGGAAAAGAGAACCGACCTCTACGGCAAGGGCGATCTGGAAGGCATCAGGGCTCTGGAGAAAGAGCTTCTGGCGGAGAACGCAAATCACAGGGACTGGACATGTACCGAGGAGCTCATGTCCACCACAAAGGACGGAAAGGCGCTCTATCTGCACTGCCTGCCGGCCGACATCACCGGCGTAAGCTGCGAGGAGGGCGAGGTGGACGCATCCGTATTCGACCGGTACCGCACGCCGCTCTACAAGGAGGCAAGCTACAAGCCGTACATTATCGCAGCCATGATTATGCTGGCAAAATTCGCCGATCCGGCCGCGATTTTAAAGAAGCTTGAGGAGAAAGGAACGTCCCGCATTTTTGAGTAATGGGTGCCGTTTACACATAAGTCGGAGGAAAAGAAGCGATGAAACAGAAAAAAGAGTTGTCATTGCCCTGGGCGGAAACGCCCTGGGCAGCACCCTCCCGGAGCAGATGGCGGCCGTTAAGACCACCGCCGCTGCCATCGTGGATCTGATCGAGGTGGACTGCGAGGTGGTTGTGATCCACGGAAACGGCCCCCAGGTGGGTATGATCAACAACGCCATGATCGCCCTCACCCACGAGGACGAGGCGCAGCCAAACACCCCGCTGTCCGTATGCGTTGCCATGAGTCAGGCATACATCGGCTACGACCTGCAGAACGCACTGCGGGAGGAGCTTTTGAGCCGGGGCATCACGGACATTCCGGTGGCTACGATGATCACCCAGGTGCGGGTGGACGGGAAGGACCCGGCATTTTTAAACCCTTCCAAGCCCATCGGCAAGTTTCTGTCCGCCGAGGCAGCCGAGGAGGTTGCGGCGAAATACGGTTACATTATGAAGGAGGACGCAGGGCGCGGTTTCCGCCGGGTTGTGGCTTCTCCGAAGCCGGCGGAGATTATCGAGATCGGCACCATCCGCACGATGGTGGAATCCGGCGATCTGGTGATCGCCTGCGGTGGCGGCGGCATCCCGGTCATTCGCCAGGGGAACCACCTAAAGGGCGCCAGCGCGGTGATCGACAAGGATTTCGCCAGCTGTCTTCTGGCAAAGGAGCTGGATGCGGACAGCCTGATTATTCTCACTGCGGTGGAGAAGGTTGCGGTAAATTACGGAAAGCCGGATGAAAAGTGGCTGAACGAGCTGTCGGTGTCGGAGGCAAAAAGCTACATCGAAAAGGGCCATTTCGCGCCGGGCTCCATGCTGCCGAAGGTGGAGGCCGCCATCGACTTTGCCTCCTCAAAGGAGGGCCGCACCGCAATTATCACCCTTCTGGAAAAGTCGAGAGACGCCGTGCAGGGAAAGACGGGAACCGTGTTCCACAAATAATTTTCTTTTCTCGAAATAATATTTTTTGTCGGAAAAATTTTATTTTTCTCGAAAATGTGCTATACTGTAACGAGAACAGTAGAGGAGAACTTCCATGGCAAATTCGAGATTAGAAATATTAAAGCAGCTTGCACATGCTCTGGCCGTTCAGTTCGGAGATTGCTGCGAGATCGTCATTCACGATCTGAAAAATACACTCAATCATTCCATTGTATACATTGAAAACGGGCAGCTCACCGGCCGAAAGGTCGGTGATCCCCCGTCTCAGGTCGTTCTGGACGCCATCCGCAACAGCGACCGGATACAGTCGGATCAGCTTGCCTACCTCACGAAGACGGACACCGGCCGGATTTTCAAATCCAGCACCGTCTACATACGGGACGACGACGGCGCTCTGCACTATATTCTCGGAATCAATTATGATATTACGGCACTGCTGACGCTGGAGTCTTCCCTGCACTCTCTCACCGCCTGTTCCGGCAGCGCTGTGGATTATGCCGGCTCGCCGCGCCGCATTACGACGGACGTGAGCCAGCTTCTGGATCAGCTCATTGAACAGGCGGTGGAGTTGGTGGGAGTCCCGGCTCCTCTGATGAAAAAGGAGGAGAAGATACGCGCTATCAACTATCTGAACGACGCGGGCGCCTTCCTCATCACAAAGTCCGGCGACAAGGTGGCAAAATACTTCGGTATTTCCAAATACACGCTCTACAGCTACGTGGACATAAACAAGTAGCTGTAACGAACCTATTTTTCTATGAACTGCATTTTCATAAGGAGGAGACAGATGTTAAAGTATGTAGAAACCAACCGTGCGCCGGCGGCTATCGGCCCGTATTCCCAGGGAATCATCGTAAACGGAATCGCTTTCTTTTCCGGCCAGATCCCGCTCTCTCCGACAACCGGAGAGGTTGTCGGCACAACGATCCAGGAGCAGACCGAGCAGGTTATGGCAAACATTAAGGCGCTGCTGGAGAGTCAGGGCGCGTCCTTTACCGATGTGGTAAAGACTACCTGCTTCCTTGCGGACATCGCTGATTTCGCCGCATTCAACGAGATTTACGGCAAATATTTCACCGGTAAACCGGCCCGCTCCTGCGTGGCGGTGAAGGATCTCCCGAAGGGGGTTCTGTGCGAGGTGGAGTGCATTGCGGCGGTGGGCGCATAGACTCCCGGAAACCGCACATTTTATTTTTCAAAAGGACAGTGAACCGGCCCGTGCCGGCGCGCTGTCTTTTTTTGTTGTTCTGTGACCATATTTTCCGTATCCGCACATAATAATATTGCCCGGCACAGGCAAAGCATAATTTTCCTTTTTGCTCATTGTGTATTGACATTTACACAATTCGGGTATACTATCATTATATGATATGTAGTTTTGAAAACCACATGATGAAATATTTATCGCATGATCATAGTTTTAAAAACAAGACTGGAGGTACCATATGAACAGAACAATCCGGGAACCCGCAAGCGCAATCACACACTTTATCGCCATGATGATGGCCGTTTTCGCGGCGGCCCCTCTGCTGATCAAGGCTGAAATATACTCCGGCACAACATGCTTTGCCGCCATGGCGGTATTTATCGCCAGCATGATCCTGCTCTACGGCGCAAGCGCCACCTACCACTCCGTCAACCTGAAGGGAAAGGCGCTGCGCTTTTTCCAGAAGCTGGACCACATGATGATCTTTGTGCTGATCGCAGGCTCCTACACGCCGGTGTGCCTGATCGTGCTGGGCGGAAGCCTGGGCTACACGCTGCTGGCTCTCGTCTGGGGCGTGGCCATCGCCGGGATGCTGATCAAGGCCTTCTGGATCACCTGCCCGAAATGGTTTTCCTCAGCCATATACATCGCCATGGGCTGGCTGTGCCTTCTGGTGTTCGGAAAGCTGCTGCGGGCCCTTCCGGTATCCGCCTTTCTGTGGCTGCTGGCCGGAGGCGTCATCTACACAGTCGGCGGCGTCATCTACGCCCTGAAGCTTCCGCTGTTTAACTCCAGGCATAAAAACTTCGGCTCCCACGAGGTGTTCCACCTGTTTGTCATGGCGGGGAGTATCTGCCACTTTATCTTTATGTACAATTATGTGGCGTGAGCTGGTTCGGCAGACAAAAATAAAAAACGCTTGAACCGCTTTGCAGGATGTGTTATATTGTAGGAAAGGGGAAAACCACAGAAGCGGCTATACCCCTCAAACGATAACTAAATACCTCTTACGAGGTCAGCCGTCGCTATTGCAGGTAGTGGCGGCTATTTCTTTTTTCCCC
>CATJJD010000298.1 GCA_949740385.1 uncultured Lachnospiraceae bacterium | reverse complement strand
GGCGTCACTCTGGTAGATGCTTCCGGAGCAAAGGCTACCTACGCAATCGACGCGATTGCAGATGCAGTTGCAAAGGTTTCCGCTCAGAGATCCGCACTTGGTGCTATCCAGAACAGACTTGAGCACACGATCGCTAACTTGGACAACGTAGTTGAGAATACTACAAGCGCTGAGTCACAGATCCGTGATACCGATATGGCTGAGACTATGGTTGACTACAGCAAGAACAACATTCTTGCTCAGGCTGGCCAGTCTATGTTAGCACAGGCTAATCAGTCTAACCAGGGTGTTCTCTCATTACTGGGATAATCGGAGCTTAAAACATAAGATAAGACGGGTATATACTTGCCTGGTATATTTCCTGGAAATTTCATATTGCTGTATTACTTACTACTACCAAAACAGGAGGGCTTCGGCTCTCCTGTTTTTCTGTGTGCGCCCGGTGTGGTATTCCTGCTTTCTTCTTCAACTTTTAAAAGGTTTTATTTATTTTTCCTTATAATGTGTTATAGTTATAAGTGGATGAATACAGGACATTCAATGGCATACAATAATCAGGAAAGGAAGTGCTCAACATGAGTTATAAGGAACTTGCCAAAAGCCTCATAGACCAGATACCCGAAAGCAAAATGTACTATATCGTTGCCTATCTGCAGGGGGCAGCAGTTCCGGATGAACTGCCCAATGCAGAAACCATAGCCTCGATAGATGAGCTGGAAAGTGGCGGCGGTACTCTGTTCACCGGCAGCACAAAAGATCTGTTTGCTGAACTGATGGAGGAATAGCCATGCTCAATGTGCGATACTCCACCAGATTCAAAAAAGACTTCAAATCCTGCGTAAAGCGCGGCTGTAAAATGGCGTTATTGCAGCAGGCGATTGATACTCTCCGCATTCCCGCTCCGCTGCCGACAAAAAACAGGGATCATAATCTGAGCGGCAATTATTCCGGATACCGGGAATGCCACATAGAGCCGGACTGGCTGCTCATATACAAACAGACTGATGATGAACTAAGACTGGACCGTACCGGAACTCATGCGGATTTGTTCGGGTTATAGATCGAGCAGGAGATATGGCTGCTTATGATGCGGCGTGTAAACGGTTACTTGCAAATAGAACCATCCTTACAATTTATTAATTTTATAGTTGCAAAAGATACTGCAGTGATGTATACTTGAAAAAAGAAAAATTTCTTTTTTCTTTCTATAAAGTTTTGGAGATTTCATCCGATATAAGTAATAAGGATCAAGGTCTTATCTTTGATTACCTGAACTGTGAGGAAGAATTCGGACGGAGCGTACGGCCGGAAGAATTTGGGTGCACACAACTCGGCGGTTATGCAGGGACGCATCCAACGGGTGAACAACTTCATAATTGCCATAAAACGACCGCAAGGATGCGGGGTATATTTTCAAGGAGGAAAACTTATGGTAGTACAACACAACATGCAGGCGATGAACGCCAACAGAATGCTCAATGTAACAACATCTCAGCAGGCTAAGACAACTGAGAAGTTATCCAGCGGTTACAAGATTAACCGTGCAGCGGACGATGCAGCCGGACTTTCTATTTCCGAGAAGATGCGCAAGCAGATCAAGGGTCTGGATCAGGCTTCTACGAACGCTCAGGACGGTATTTCAGCAGTACAGACGGCTGAAGGTGCTCTTACAGAAGTGCATTCTATGTTACAGCGTATGAACGAGCTGGCAGTACAGGCTGCAAACGGAACGAACAGCGAGTCCGATCGTACTTCTATCCAGAACGAGATCGATCAGCTCACAACCGAGATTGACCGTGTTGCCGAGACAACCAAGTTCAACGAGACTTACCTTCTGAAGGGCAACGGTAAGAAGGCTACACTTACAATCGCTGCAAAGGATGCCGGTATTGAGGGAAGACTTACAGGCGTTGGAACCGGTACGGCAACATTTACGATGGCTGCTCTTAAGACAGGTCAGTCAATCAACATCGGCGCTAAGGGCTACACAATCGGTACTTCTATCGGTACTGTTAAGGCTGCAGTGGCTGGCGCTGGCAATGGCAGCATCGTTACAATCAACGGAACCGAGTATAAGGTTGTTGCTCAGAAGACTACAGAGGGCTACATCGACAATGAGTACACGGTTGATGAGCTGAAGGCTCTGGTTAAAGACGGTGACAAGGTTATCGTTGGAACCCACACCTATGTAGCTGCTAATATGACAGGCGGTGTCAGCAAGAACGACGCTTCTATCGTTGCGGCGACAAAGGCTTACTCTCTGATTCAGGATGAGCTGAGAAAAGCAAGCTCGATCGGCACAGATCCTGGAAAAGAGGCAAAAGTTACTACAAAGACGAAGATGGCTGAGTTTAGCGCGAGCAATACGCAGATGAGCTTCCAGATCAAAGAGGGAAGCGTACAGACGAAGCAGGCTCTGCAGATGGGCTTACACGTAGGCGCAGACGCTGACGGAACAAACAAGATCACGTTCAACATGAACACGATGGATTCCGCAGGACTTGGCGTTAAGGGCATCACTCTGGTAGATGCTTCCGGAGCAAAGGCTACCTACGCAATCGACGCGATTGCAGAAGCAGTTTCAAAGGTTTCCGCTCAGAGATCCGCACTCGGTGCTATCCAGAACAGACTTGAGCACACGATCGCAAACCTGGACAACGTAGTTGAGAATACTACAAGTGCAGAGTCACAGATCCGTGATACTGATATGGCTGAGACTATGGTTGACTACAGCAAGAACAACATTCTTGCTCAGGCTGGCCAGTCTATGTTAGCGCAGGCTAATCAGTCTAACCAGGGTGTTCTTTCATTACTGGGCTAATCGGGATCTAATATTTAAAAATGACCACAAGTATATGCTTTTTGAGTATCATGCCTGTGCGGTTCATATTGCTGTAGTACTTGGTACTACCAGACAGGAGAGCTTCGGCTCTCCTGTTTTTTAATGAAAAATGCCGACTTGTAAAAAGCCGGATTTGATATAATAATATAACCTGAGAGGCGGATCGAAATGGCAAATTGCGGAAAGAATTATCCTCCTGAATATATTTATTTTAAAAATTTGAATTTAAGGGTTAAGTCCCGGAGATTTTGCCCGATATATATAGCAAGTAAGTAATAAATAAAAAATCAGCCAAACAAAAAGCGGTTGAAAGGACTAATCTATAATAGGATGTTATAGGATTTCAAGGAGGAAAAATTATGGTAGTACAGCACAATTTACAGGCAATGAACGCGAACAGAATGTTGAATGTTACGACAAAGAATCAGTCTAAGGCAACTGAGAAATTGTCAAGCGGCTATAAGATCAATCGCGCGGCTGACGACGCAGCAGGACTTTCAATTTCTGAGAAGATGCGCAAGCAGATTAAAGGTTTGGATCAGGCTTCTTCAAATGCACAGGACGGTATCTCAGCAGTACAGACGGCTGAGGGCGCTTTGACAGAAGTACATTCTATGTTGCAGCGTATGAATGAATTGGCGGTACAGGCAGCGAACGGAACGAACAGCGAATCTGACCGTGAGGCGATTCAGAACGAGATCTCTCAGCTTACAACCGAGATCGACCGTGTTGCTGAGACAACGAAGTTCAACGAGACTTATCTGCTTAAGGGCAACGGAAAGACAGCGACTGTTTTAATAAATGCAAAGGACGCAGGTCTGGAAGGACTTCTGACCGGTGTCGGAAGCGGAACAGCTACATTCAAGATGCAGGCATTAAAGACCGGTCAGACGATCAACATCGGCGCAAGAGGCTACACGATCGGTACTACGATCTCTCTGCTCACAAAAGCAGGCGGCTTAATTGATAACGGCAAGACAGCAGTGAACAGTATCGTTACAATTAACGGAACCGAGTACAAGGTAGGTACCCAGACAAAGACAGAGGATTACGTTTACTCCATGGACGATCTGCTGAGTCTGGTAAGAGACGGAGATAAGGTCATTGTCGGAACACACACATATGTGGCGATGAACGACACTATTAATGTAGACGGTATCGGCGATAACGACGGCTCTGTAATTTCCGCTTCGAAGGCTTACTCCCTGATTCAGGATGAGCTGAGAAAAGCAAGCTCCATCGGAACAGACCCGGGTCAGTCGGCAACTGTAAGCTACACAAAGGCAAATGCGGTTGAGTACGGAATGAACGGTACGACGCAGGTAAGCTTCACGATCAAAGAGGGTACGGTAGTGACGGATCAGGGCTTACAGATCGGTTTGCATGTAGGTGCTGATGCAGACGGAACGAACAAGATTTCCTTCACGATTGACACGATGAGCTCCGCAGGACTCGGTGTAAAGGATCTTACTCTGGTCGATAGTACCGGTGCAAAGGCGACTTACGCGATCGACTCTATCGCAGAGGCAATTGAGAAGGTTTCCGCTCAGAGATCTACACTCTTTCCCTACACGACGCTCTTCCGATCTGCTGATGCAGACGGAACGAACAAGATTTCCTTCACGATTGACACGATGAGCTCCGCAGG
>CATJJD010000297.1 GCA_949740385.1 uncultured Lachnospiraceae bacterium | reverse complement strand
GAGCGAGTTCCTCTCCAATATGTCCCACGATATCCGCACCCCCATGAACGCCATCGTGGGCATGACCGCCATCGCCAGCGCCAACATCGACGACAAGCAGCAGGTCCAGCACTGCCTGCGGAAGATCACCCTCTCCAGCCGCCATCTGCTGGGTCTGATCAACGACGTTTTAGACATGTCAAGGATTGAGAGCGGCAAGATGACGCTGAACATCGAGGATCTCTCTCTGCGGGATACGATGGAGAGCATTGTCAGCATTATGCAGCCCCTGATCAAGGAGCGGAAACAGCAGTTTGACATTATCCTGACCAATATTATCTCGGAGAATGTCTGCTGCGACAGCGTGCGGCTGAATCAGGTGCTGATCAACTTTCTGTCCAACGCCTCCAAGTTCACCCGGGAAGGCGGCTGGATGTGCGTCCGCATATCCCAGGAGCCGTCTCTGGTGGCGGACGATTACATCCGCGTAACCTTCTCCGTCGAGGACAACGGAATCGGCATGTCGGAGGAATTTCAGGCAAAGCTGTTTGACTCCTTTGCGAGAGAGGACAGCCAGCGTGTCAACAAGATCGAAGGAAGCGGGCTCGGCATGGCCATCAGCAAGTACATTGTGGATGAGATGCACGGAACAATCGCCGTGGAGAGCAAGCAGAACCGTGGCTCAAAATTCATTGTTACCTTCGATTTAAAACGCGTCTCCTCCGAAGAGCCGGAGCAGACGCTTCCGGGCTGGAATGTGCTCTTTCTCTCGGAGAATGCGGATCTGTGCATGGAGGTGCAGTCAAAGCTGGAGCAGATGCAGGCCCGCTGCGATCTGGTGATGGACGAGGTGGCGGCGGTGGAAGCCGCAAGGGACGGCGACTATCAGATCGTCTTAATCGACTGGACCGTAAACAACCCGAACGGCTTAAGCATGGTGGAACAGCTGCGCGCCATACTCGGAAGCGAGGTTCCCATCATCATCGCAACCGTGTACGACTGGACCGACGTGGAGAAGAAGGCAAAGGAGGCGGGCGTCAGCGGTTTCTTCTCCAAACCGCTGTTTCGCTCCACTCTCTACGATGAGCTCACCTACTACATGGAGGGCGAACAGGATCATCACCGGGACGGCACCCACAGTCAGCGGACTGACTGCACCGGCATTCGCATCCTGCTTGCGGAGGATAACGACATCAACTATGAGATTGCAAACGAGCTGCTGACAGACATCGGAATCGAAGTGGAATGGGCCAACAATGGAAAGCGCTGCGTGGAAATGTTTGATATGTCCGAGACAGGATACTATGACGCGATACTGATGGACATCCGCATGCCCCTTATGTCCGGCTACGAGGCCACCGAACGCATCCGCGCCATGATGCGCCCGGATGCCCGGCTTCCGATTATCGCCATGACCGCAGACGCCTTCTCCGAGGACGCCGAGCGGTGTAAAGAGTGCGGAATGAACGACCACACCACAAAGCCGATCAATATGAACGTACTGACGCGCCTGCTGGCGCACTATCTTGGAGCTGAGAACAGGGCTTAATCCCCTGTCCTCAGCTCCTGTTCACGTAACAGATCACGGACCGCCTGCCGGTAATCCGCCACACGGTTCGCCTTTTTAATTCGCTTCATGTACCGGCCGCTGTCCGTAAAGCTCTCTCCCAGATATACCCAGATCTCCTTCATCTTATAGAGCGTCACCCGCTCGCCGCCGGACATTTCCGTGCTGTAATCCCGCAGCAGCTCCTCCATAAAAGCCCCCACCGTCTCCTTATCCGCACAGGGCTGTCCCCGCAGGCGGCGAATCAGATTCGGATCCGCCACCGGCCCGCGCCCAAGCATCACCCGCTCAAGATCGGGCACGACAGCCTGAACCTGCAGGAGAGCTTCCTTCGATGTGATGTCGCCGTTGTAGCACAGGGGGACGGAGAGCATTTCCTTCGCTCTCCGAAAAGTCCCGGGGCGCGCCGGCTCCTTATAGAAATCCTTCTGCAGCCTCGTGTGGACGATCAGCTCCCGAATGGGATATTTCCGGTATATTTCAAGAATCGGCTCCCACTCCGCCTCCTCCGCTATGCCGATGCGCGTCTTGATGGAGACGGCAACAGGACATTTCGAAAAGATCTCCTCCAGAAAGGCGTCCAGCTCTTTCGGCACTGACAAAAATCCCGCTCCCCGGTGTTTGGACACCACCGTCCCCGACGGGCAGCCGAGATTCAGGTTCACCTCCCGGTAGCCATAGCCTTCCAGCGCCCGGGCAAGCTTTAAAAATTCGTCGGCCCTGTTGGTCAGTATCTGGGGCACAAGGGAAATCCCCTCGTTGTGCTCCGGCAGCACATCGTTTTTCTCCCGGCTGCTCAGATTCATGCTCGCCAGAAACGGCGTGTAATAGCGGTCAAAGCCTCCGAAATACTTCGCAAAAAGCCTCCGGTAAATATAAGTCGTAATGCCCTCCATCGGTGCAAAATAATACTGCATTGTCTGCTCCTTCCCCCATTCTAAGCACGGCGCGCCCAGCGCAGCTTTGTGGACCTGGCCCGGCCGTTTCTGGCGCACTCCTCCGCGGAAGGGCGGATGACGCCGTCCGAAATCTCCGAAAAAATCCCCTCTCTGTAATAGCGGCCAAAGGCCTTTTTTACCAGGCGGTCCTCCCCGGAGTGAAACGAGAGAACCGCCACCCGTCCGCCGCCGGCCAGCGCCCCGGGCAGCGCGTTAAGAAACGCAGACAGCGCCTCAAATTCGCTGTTTACGTCGATGCGAAGCGCCTGGAACGTGCGCTGGCATGTCTTTTTCACCGTCTCCCGTTTTTCCTGTCCTTCCGGCAAAAATGCCAGACAGCTCTCGACCACCTCCCGCAGCCGGGTCGTCGTGTCAATTTTTCCGCCCCTTCGGTAAGTCTTTCTGATTTCCGCTGCCAGAGCCTCTGCGTATGGTTCGTCCGCATTTTCCACGAGCATTCCCGCAATCTCTGCCCGGTCAAGCTCCATGAGCCGCTCCGACGCCGGAACGCCGCGGGTGGGGTCAAGGCGCAGATCCAGCGGGCCGTCGGTCTTGTAGGAAAAGCCGCGGGCCGGGTTGTCCAGCTGCATGGAGGAGACGCCAAGGTCCGCCAGCAGAAAATCGAACGGGCCGTACTCCGCCGCAATGCTGCCGAGCAGCGCAAAATTGCACTGCAGGGTCGTCAGAATATCCGGCCCGTACCCCGCCTCCGCAAGGCGCGTCCGGGTCTTCGCAAGCTCGATTGGGTCCACGTCCAGCGCGTACAGATGCCCCTGTCCCTGCAGGCAGCCGAGCATCTTTCCCGTGTGGCCGCCGTATCCCAGCGTGGCGTCCAGGCCCCTCTCCCCCGGCGCAATCTGCAGGACATCCAGAATCTCCTCCACCATAATCGGCAGATGCATTCCCGCCGGCGTGCTCCCCTTTCGAATCACCTTCTCCACCGTGTCCGCGTACCGTTTCGGGTCATGCTCCTTATACTTCTCCTCGAAAGTCCGCGGGTGCGTCCCCCGGTAGCGGACTCTGCGCTTATGCCCGTTTTGCTCCGTCATATCCGTCCTCCTGTCATGGGAAATTCCCAAAAATTAAACCTGCCTATGCCGTCTGTGCAGCAGGGCAGGCTTTTCCTGTCAGCTATTCCGCAGGCTTTAGCTTCGCGTTGAAGTCCGCCATGGCCTCTGAAATCTTAATCTGCTGCGGGCACACCGCCTCACAGCTTCTGCAGCCGATACACGCCCCCGGCCTCTTATCCTCCTCATAGGTGGCAATGACCATCGGCGCGATAAAGCCGCCGCCGCTCACATGATGCTCATTGTAGAGTCCGATCAGCTCCGGAATCGGAAGGGATTTCGGACAGTGGGAGGTACAGTAACGGCAGGCCGTGCACGGCAGCGTGCCCTTCGTCATCCCCTCCGCAACCGCAAATATCGCATCCCGCTCTTCCTCCGTAAGCGGCTTTTCCGTCTCAAACGTCCGGATATTTTCCGCAAGCTGCTCCATATTGGACATGCCAGAGAGCGTCACAACCACCTCCGGGATGCCCTGCAGGAACCGGAATGCCCAGGCCGCCGCACTCTCCCCCGGGCGCAGCTCTTTCAGTCTGCGCTCTGCCTCCTCGCCGGGATTCGCCAGCTTGCCGCCGCGCACCGGCTCCATCACCCAGACCGGAATGCTGTACTCCTTCAGAAGCTCCACCTTCGCCTTCGCATCCTGCAGCGTCCAGTCCAGATAGTTCAGCTGAATCTGGCAGAACTCCATGTCTTTGCCGTAAGCGTCCAGGAAGCGCTTCATCACGTCGCAGCTGCCGTGGGCGGAGAAGCCCAGGTGCCGGATGCGCCCGCTGTCCTTCTGCTTTTTCAGGTATGTATAGATTCCGAACTTCCCGTCGTCCAGATACGCGTCGATGTTCATCTCGCAGACATTGTGGAACAGGTAGAAGTCAAAGTAGTCCACCTGACATTTCTCAAGCTGCTTCTCGAAGATCTCCTCCACCTTCGGCATGTTGGCCAGATCGTATCCCGGGAACTTCGATGCCAGAT
>CATJJD010000296.1 GCA_949740385.1 uncultured Lachnospiraceae bacterium | reverse complement strand
TTATCCAGTTCAAAATTCATCTCTCTAAGATCGCTTAACGCTTCTCTCACTTCCTTCTGCTGTTCCTTTTTGACGTAAAATATCATAAATCCGGCTCCTCCGGCCCCCAAAAGCTTTCCTCCGGCCGCGCCGGCCGTGATCGCCTTTTCATATACCGCATTGATCCGAGGACCTGAGATACCTCCTGCTAGTGATTTTTTCAGCATCCAGTTTTCATGAAGCAATGCCCCCAATGCGTCCACATTATTTTTTTGAAGCTCTTCTTTCAGTTCTCTGGCAATATCGCACGTTTTCAGTTGTGTGATTGCCTTTTCTTCATTCGTTATGTTTTCTGACTGTTTCTGAAGAATCTCTGATGCCGAATGGGTCCCTCCCAGATAAAACATCAGGATATTCTGTTCCAGCTTCTGATAGCTTTCCGGCTTCATAATAACAGGTTCCACATTTACAAAGCCGTCTGGCATAAATTCGTAAAATTTGAGACCACCGAACGCTGCCGCAAACTGATCCTGTTTTCCAATCGGTTCACCGAGTTTTTCAATTTCCACCTCACATGCATCTTTCGCAAGCTTATACCTGCCGACATATGTTCCAGTATAGGCATGCAGCAAATGAAGCAGTGCGACGGTAAATGAGCTTGACGACCCCAGTCCGGTTCCCGCCGGAATATCAGCCATCGAAGTAATTTCCACACCGTTAATATCAAAATCAGACAGACACTGCTTAAAATATTTGTGTTCAATTTCTTTACAGCTACCGACTTCCTCTGTTTTTGAGTATTTCAGACTTATCCTGTCCTTATGAAAATAATTATGTATCGTCAGATACATATACTTTCGAATGGTAGTACTTAATACACAGCCGCCATATTTTTCATAAAAAGAAGGGAGATCGCTTCCTCCCCCGCAAAATGACACTCGAAACGGCGCCCTTGTTATGATCATAGCCTCAGTTTCTCCACTTTTTATACTTCTCCATCATTAAGCCATTTGACATAATCAAACTTTCTTTCAAAAGACCATCCATGCGGTAGTATTCGGTCAATATATCTTAATCCGTCTGTTCTATGTTTATGAGGCT
>CATJJD010000295.1 GCA_949740385.1 uncultured Lachnospiraceae bacterium | reverse complement strand
CGAAAAATCCGGTCTGCATCAGCAGATTGATGATGGCCGCCAGCAGAAACATCATGGTCACACAGGCAATTCCCGAGAAAAGCTGCTGCGGAAGCCAGGCGAGGTCCGTATTTTCCCTGGAAACCGGACTCTCGTTTACCGCATTTTCATAGGAAACGATTGCCTCGATGGTCTCTCCGCTTATATTTCCGGTCTGATGGAGCGTCCCGCCGATCTCGGTGTAGCGGAAAATCCCTCCCCTCCAGTCGTAGTCCACATCCGGCTCAAGCTTTTCAATTCCGGAAAGGTCTCCCATGAAAGCGGTACAGTCCTGGGGGCCGCCGATAAAATGGCCGTCGTACTGATCCGCCGTGGATTTAATCATGCAGAAATTTGTGTTTACATTGTCGATGCCGCCGGACAGCTGCATCATAAAGGGGCCGAATACTTCGCAGATGCTGTTGACCTGCTCCGGCATTGCCGCATAAGTCTCAAGCACTGTCCCGGTTCCCGCCGAGTACCCGATCAGATTCAGCTTATCCTTCTGCACAAAGGAAAGACTGTTGGCGTACTCCGCCACGGTGACTGCCTGCAGCCCGCGGTCCACGGACGGGTCGGACTCACCGCCGCCCTGCAGATCCGGAGACAGTACCACATAGCCCCTCCTGGCAAGCTCCATACTCCACGTATCGTTGGAGTGGGCGTGGTTCGACCGCCCGTGAAAAATCACCGCAACCGGCGCCGGCGTCTCGTCCGCCGCGCTCTTCGGCACATAGATTAACGTGCTGACGGATGTCCCGTCGCTTCCCGCCAGATACAGCCGGGAAATCTTCACATCCCCCCAGCTCTTTTGGAAGGTTCTCATAAAAACAGCGCTCACCGCTCCCGCTCCGGGATGACGGTCTCCGTTCTCTCACAGCATGTAAATGCGCGAAGGGCGCACGCAATCGCCGGACGCATGGCGGCCTGCACATCAAACCGGTCTTCGTCGGCGCTTATGCACCACTCGTACAAAACGCCCCGAAACACCAGAAACAGGTAGTCCCGCACCTTCTTCACGTCCAGCTCCTTCGCCAGCTCCCCGTTTTTAACCGCCAGCTCCACCAGCGCGTCCATCCCGATATACAGCTCCATATCGCCGCGGCTCCGCTTTCGCATGGTAAACAGCCGGTGCCTCGTGAAGTCAATTCCGTCTTCCTTTACCGTCCGTGCAAGATTGTCCGCAAAAAACGATACAATCCCTTCAACGTAAGGCGGATTTTCTGATAATTGCTTCAGGCTTAAGCCAAATGCCGCATCGCGCTTTTGGTAAAGACAGTCGATTATGTGATCCTTTCCACTGTAGTAATGGTAGAAGGTTCCTGTGGTCACGCCCGCATGCGCGCAGATTTCCCGCACGCCGACTTTCGCAATCTCGTTTGTTCCAAAAAGCTCCGCAGCTGCCGCAAGAAGCTTTCGCTTTGCGGCAGCCGCCTTCTCCTGCTGTTTTCCCATACGTTTTTCCACCTGTATTTCTTACTGTTTTCTGTGTCACCGCACAAAAGCTCTGCACAAAAAAGTCTTCCGCTGCCCAACTCTTCTATTTCGCCAGAAGAGATAATACGCGCGGTCTGGCCCCCTGCTTATATCGAAATCCCAACGCAAATCGGATGATCTCCGGAAAGTAATACTTTTTATCCGACATAATAAAGTAACCCTGATTTTCCAGTTTTGCGATCTCCTCACCAGTCAGACCCAATTTGTCCAGAGTAAGCGGCAATTCCTTTTGTATTTCAGGCATGTCTTCAAATTTTTTTAATATTAAATATACCGCCTTCATCTCATCTTTAATCTCTTTATATTTTTCTCTTGAACAGTCCGGGATCGCCCGTCTGATTTGGGTTGGCATAATATACCGGTCTTCATATTTTGGTTTTCCGTCCAAAAAATCAGCCGTCGCAAACTGCAGAAACCGTATCATATCTCTGGCCTGCAGGTGATTTGAAAAATCGGAGAGCGCCGCAATAATCCACCTTGCCGAATTTGCCTCCCTGGAATCATTTTTACCAAGCTTTTTGCCCCAGAGTCGTTCCAGTCTCTCCTCCAGCACCTCTCTGCTGGATTTCAAAATATCAATCTCTTCTCCGAAAACAGGGTTCGCCTGTTTTACAATCCAAAGAGCCAGTCGAAGAGCCTCCGTCGGCGTCCATTTCAGCTCATATTTCTGATACTGATTTCGGAACTGATCAAAATTTATTTCGATTGCCTCCTCGGCCATATCCTTTCGCACAAAAACAATGATGCCGACATTGCTGTACTGTAAATTCCGCAGTTGATTCACTACATTCTGACACAGTGCCCGGATGGCCTGCCTCCAGTTTTCCTGTTTTTGAATCTGCTGATCCATAAAGAGATCTTCCAGCCCATCTACAAGAAACAGAATTCTTTTTTTCTGTTCATGCAAATAGAGATCCACCTTTGACAAATCGGAAAAATGATCCCCCAGCATCTTTAGCATAAGCTCTTCCCATATCTTAATCCACTCCGTCAGAGATCCCTGTTTTTCTGCACAGAAGGCCAGTTTATTATAATTCTGATCGACCGCATCCGCATCTATATGCATTTGATCCAATGAGCGATTACAATTCAGAATACAACTCTGCACCATGGAATGGAGCTTTTTCATATTGAGAGAACACAGTAACGGAAGGATCAGCGTCTCTTCCTCGCAATTATTTTTTCCTTCCCCTGTAATACTGACAAAACGTTCCCAGGTCATATTGGAAAGCAGCTGCTTAAAAATATATGTTTTTCCAGCCCCCTTTGCCCCCAGTACAACCAGCTGCGGTGCCGTATCCCGAAAATCTCTTACAATTTCTCTTATTGATGCCGTTGTCATCATATTTGATGATTCATTTCCCTCAGCCGTAATTTCCGCCGATGTGATCTCATGCAGGCGCCTTATGGTCTCTTTTCTATGCTCTGAGGAAATACTGTTTTCTCCATCCCGGTCAGTTTCACTGTTTTGATCCGACATGCCTTTTGCAATTTCAGCCATGATGTCAGAAAGCTTTCTGCCCTTAAGCAGTGAACAGATTTCCTGAAAATTGCCCAGTGATGCAAACTCCGCGTCAAACGGAACCCGGTAAAGATAATCCTCCCTTAAAACATTGCTGGTTTCCTGATCAAAATTTGCTTCGATACTTTCAGCCAGCTCATCTTCCAGACTGCTCACCCTCTCCTCCTCCATTTCTCTCGGAATCATAGTGAGCAATAATTTGGAATTCTGATGTCCACCCGACACTTTTTTCTGAATTTCACTCATAATGAGTCTGGTTCCCTTAACCGACTGCATGGAAGTGGATGAAATAAAATATTTGTGAACCCGCGCGTCAAATAAAAACGGCGCTGAAAATTCCGTTATGCCTGCCCTCAAGTCCACCAGAACCATATCCGCTCCCACTGCCGCTCCCAGCATGGAGAGAAATTCCGTAATCATATATTTATTTTTCTGTACGGCAATTACTTTCTCGGGACTGGAATATATATTTAACATTTGAGACTGATCTCTGTAAACCGGCAGAAAATAATGCTCAACCTCAAGCTTCTCCGTCTCAACCCTGATAACATTCGTCTCAACCAGTCCCGCAACCTTCTTTACAAAGGTGTCATCCACCTTATTAAAATGAAGGAGCTCCAGCAGGTCAAAATAACTGATCTTTTCATTGCTTTTTCCCTGTTCCAGCATCCACGTCAGTCCTGGCGCCTCCACATCGGCATCAATCATTAATATTTTTTTCTGATTTCCATATGTCTCCGATATTTCACGCGACAGTGAAATCAGAGACAGCGTTCTGCCCACCCCGCCCTTATAGGAGTGAAATACCAGAATCGGACAGCCCGGCAGCTCAGACATTGAATCACTCTCATCTTTTTGATAAATGTCCTTGAACAGCGGAGTCTTCACCTGTTCTGCCTGATCGAACTCATCCCCCTCTTCATATATAACCTCCAGCAATTTCTGATCAAATTCAACTAAAATACCACCGTTTTGATATAACTTTCCAAAAATTTCACCGAGAACTCTTTCATTTTCTTTCCCGTCGTTGCGGTCTGCATTAATATTAATCACAATTTCATCGCTGTAAGCATCCACTCGATTCCACCAGACAGGCCATATGCTTCTCCTTTTTTTAAGTTCAAGCTCAATATCATACCATGTAAACAAACGCATTACCACTCTCCTATAATTGTGTATGAATCCATTCCGCTATCCTTACCAGTGTCTTTTCCGCTTTTTCTTCCGCCTCTGTATCTGCCAGCGCCACACCGTATCTCCATAACTCATTAAACTGTCTGGGATGTACCAGTCCTCCCTTTTTTAACATCAGACCTTTCAGGCAATAATCATTTCGGGGATTTAATTCCTTAATCATAGCACTTATGTTATGTCCTTTTAATTCTTTCTTATCACTTCCACAGCATTCTACAAACTCTTCATACGTATTCTTCCCCAGATTTTTCATGAGCAGACTTTTCAGACCGCATTCCACGGAATAGAACAGTATCAGCCT
>CATJJD010000294.1 GCA_949740385.1 uncultured Lachnospiraceae bacterium | reverse complement strand
CTTATTATACGATTACAGCTTCATCAGAATTCCGTGAGAAAGAAAGGCTCCGTGCAAAAGCAAGGCATGATGAAGCACAGGCATTGCATAATGCAAGACATGAAGCAACAATGGAGAGAAATATTGAAATTGCCCGGAATATGATAGCGGATGGAGAGCCTGTAGAAAAGATTGTGAGATATACTGGTCTCACAAAAGAGAATATAGAGAATTTGAAAGTTTAAACAATGCAGCATGACCTTTTCAGCTGCTTTCTCCCTGTTCTGGACAGAAAAGGAAGAAGATTATTTTGAGGCAATAGCGATTGATGATTTCAACAGCGTATTCCATCTCTGGGGCAATGCTCCTTTTCCTGCTATTATCAAATTGATTTCCCCTTTCTGGCTGTATTTGTACATTGTGAACCCTATTATTTAACAGCTTATGTGAAATGATCATAAAATGGTCTGTCGCGAGTTTGCTTTTGGAAATCTTGTAATGGATAAAGTATATACGGTTTTCTTGCGATACCATAAGTCAGGTAAAGTACATTGACAGGGTGGTGAAGTTATTGATCCGAAAGGGGGATTAAGCCGTTTGTGAGGAAAGAACTGACAAAGTAAATTATAGGGTGCGGAAGATGAGAATTTGGGGAAAATCCGTGTTTGGAAAAGAAATGTGTAACTTTGTTTTCTATTACACCCTTATATGTAGATGGGAATGTGAAAATAACGAAAATGATAACAGGCTTATCCGCAGGAATATACCAACAGTGGAAGAAGGCGGAACAAGGAGATAGCGTAATCATAAAACCTCAAATAATAAATCATAGTATATCAGTGTTGTCTGTGGTAAAATCGTATAAGAAGGGAGCGTGTTTTTCAGGGAGTGCGGCTTAAAATATCAGCATACCATGTTGATGTGTGGAAGAGACGGAGCAAATGATAAAGAGAAAATGTGTGTTGCTCTGTTTCCGGGCGATAAGTCGGTAAGGCAGACAACATGATCGACGTAAAGTGTAATATCCGGATCAGAGTTTTAGGAGACAGCATAAAAAGTATTCCATCTGGTCTGTGCGGATGATACGTCGCAGAACTGAACAGTGTAACGGAATTGTAGCGTAGGAATCGGAGGCAGGTGAGAAGATGGATCGGATCAGAATTGTGAAAGGTGATATAACGAAAATTGCGGATGTTCAGGCAATCGTAAATGCGGCAAACCGCTCTCTTCTCGGGGGCGGCGGCGTGGACGGCGCCATCCACAGGGCCGCAGGGCCCGGGCTTTTGGCGGAGTGCCGCAGGCTTTTCGGCTGCGAGACCGGTCAGGCAAAGATAACGGGGGCGTATAATCTGCCGTGTGACTATGTGATTCATACCGTGGGGCCCGTCTGGTACGGCGGAAAAAGCGGGGAAGAGGAGCTTCTGGCGTCCTGCTATTTTCACTCCATGCAGACAGCGCTGGAGCACGGGATCAGAAGTATCGCATTTCCGTCTGTGTCAACCGGCGCATACCGTTTTCCGGTGGCGCTTGCGGCGGAGATTGCCCTGGGGACAGTCAGCCGTTTTCTGGAGGACAACCGGAAGCATTTTGACCTTGTAACATGGGTTTTATTTGATTCGGAAACAGAGGCCGTGTACCGGGAAAAAACAGAATGAATGCGTAAATAAAAAGATTGGGAGAGAACATTATGGAGAGAACAATCCGGGTAACAGGAAAAGGAAATCTGTCGGTAAAACCGGACACCGTCCGGCTGATTTTGCGGGGGATAAATACGGGCGCAGGGTGATTGCCGGCAGGGAGGAATTATGGCATATAAAATAATGGTGATTGAGGACGAGGAGACGGTCCGGCGGGAGCTTAAGGTGCTTCTGGAAAATGCAATGTACCATGTGGAGGCCCCGGCGGATTTCTCGGACATCGTAGCGGACATCGTATCGGAGGCTCCGGATCTGGTGCTTCTCGACATCAACCTGCCGGGCTGCTCGGGCTACGATATATGCACCGCCCTCCGGGAGAAGCGCAGTGTGCCGGTGATTTTCCTGACAAGCCGCACGGACTCCATGGACGAGCTGACGGGCATTTTAAAGGGGGCGGACGATTACATCACAAAGCCGTATCAGGCGGCGATTCTGCTGGCGCGCATCGGCGCGGTGCTAAAGCGCACGAAGGGGGACGGACGGCCCGCGCGGCTTGTGCATCAAAATGCGGAGCTGGACCCTGCCGGCTGTTATCTTTCTTATGAGGGAAAGCGCATTGAGCTGACGCGGACGGAGATGAAGATTCTGCACCAGCTCTTTTTGCACCCGGGGGAGTTTGTATCCCGCATGGATCTGGTGGAATATCTCTGGGAGAATCAGATTTACATCGACGACAATACGCTGAGCGTGCACATGGCCAGGCTGCGGGAGAAGCTTCGGACGGCGGGCGTCTGTGAGATGATCGAGACGAAGAGGGGAATGGGCTATCGGGTATGAGTGCATGGGAATTTTTTAAGGACCGGTTTCTGCTGATTGTTCTGCATGCCGTCTGTATGTCGGCGCTTGCGGCATTTCTGCGGCTGACCGGGTACGGCGGTGACAATATTGTGCTGATTGTCATTTTCTGGGGACTGATTCTCGGGGTGTGGCTTACGGTCACGTTCCTGGAGAGAAGGCGGTATTACAACGGGCTTTCGCAGCTTCTGGAGCAGATCGACCGGCGGTATCTGCTGGGGGAGCTGATGCCCGCCGCTTTCCGGCTGGAGGATCGGCTGTACCGGGACATGATACGCCGCTCCAACAAATCCGTGATTGAGCGCATAAGACAGATCGAGGCGGAGTCAAAGGACTATCAGGAGTATATCGAGAGCTGGGTGCACGAGGTGAAAGCGCCGATCACAGGCATTTCCCTTTTGTGTGAGAACGGGAAGCGGATACAGGAAATCGGGGAGGCAAAGGCGGCGCTGCGCCGCATCAGCCAGGAAAACCAGAAGCTGGAAAACTGCGCGGACATGGCGATCTACTACGCGCGCTCGGAGCATGTTTATAAAGACTATCTGATCCGCGAGACGAATCTGCAGCAGGTGGCCCAGGAGGTGCTGGGAAAGAACCGCCTGCTTCTGATCGAGCACCGGGTGCAGGCCCGGGTGGACTGTCCCGATCCGGTGTACACCGACTCCAAGTGGATCTCCTTTATCTTGAATCAGATTGTGTTAAACAGCGTCAAATACTGCGGCGAATCGCCGCTTTTTACCATACGCACCGAGCGGAAGAATGGCGGGGTGCGGCTCATTGCAGAGGACAACGGAATCGGCATCTGCCAGCAGGAGCTGCCCCGCATATTTGAAAAAGGGTTCACGGGGAGCAACGGGAGGAGCAACAGCAGAGCCACCGGAATGGGACTGTACCTGTGCAGGAAGCTCTGCGACCGGCTCGGTATCGGGATTGACGCCGAATCCGAGCCGGGAGTCGGAACAAAGCTGGTGCTGTGGTTTCCGATCAGCCGCTATCTTGAACGTGAATCTGGTTGAAGCTATCTTACAAAAACGTAAGCTATCTTCAACCTTTTTTTATACAACCGTCCTCCGCCTTCTGCTATAATGATTTTCACCAAAACGGCATTAGCCGGCAACTGAGTACAGGAGGCGATTCTATGAACGATGATTATATCCGCGTCTGCGATGTGGAAAAATATTACGGCAGCGCGTCCAATGTCACAAAGGCGGTGGACGGCGTGAGCTTTGCGGTGGAGCGCGGCGAGTTTGTGGGAGTGATGGGGGCGTCGGGCTCCGGCAAGACGACGCTCTTAAACATGCTCGCCACCATCGACACGGTGACGGCGGGGCACATCTATTACGGAGATACCGACATTACGGAGCTGTCGGAGAACGGGCTGTCGGAGTTTCGAAAAAAGAATCTGGGGTTTGTGTTTCAGGACTACAACCTGCTGGATGCGCTGACGCTGGAGGAGAACATTGTCCTGGCGCTGACGCTGCAGGGGAAGCCGAAAAAGGAGATAAAGGAGACCTGCGGCCGGATTTTAAAGCTGCTTGGAATTGAGGACATCCGGGGCAGATTTCCCTACCAGGTGTCCGGCGGACAGAAGCAGCGCTGCGCCTGCGGGAGAGCCATTGTCAACAACCCCAGGCTTCTTCTGGCGGATGAGCCGACCGGGGCGCTGGACTCCCGCTCGGCACAGACTCTTCTGGAGACCTTCACGCATCTGAATCTTGAGCTGTCGGCCACCATACTCATGGTCACCCACGACGCGTTCTCCGCCAGCTACTGCAGCCGCATTCTGTTTCTAAAGGACGGCAAAATCTTTCACGAGCTGGTGCGGGGAGACAGAAGCCGTAAGGTGTTTCTGCAGGAGATTCTGGATGTTCTTTCACTGACGGGAGGTGAGCTGTCCGATGCTTGCTAAACTGAGTGTGCGCAACATGAAGCGCTCCGTGCGGGATTATCTGGTGTATCTTCTGACCATGACCCTCGTGGCGGCGCTGATGTACGCCTTTAACGGTCTTATTTTCCAGAATGAGCTGGAAAATTATTTTGAACTGGTGGACATCATGGCGGTGATGATCGGGCTTGCGTCCGTTTTTATCGTGCTGATTGTGGCCTGGCT
>CATJJD010000293.1 GCA_949740385.1 uncultured Lachnospiraceae bacterium | reverse complement strand
TACGAACAATTCCGCGGTGTTTCTCTATCACTGCATAGGCAATCCCATAGGCACATCCAAGTCCGATCGCCCCGCTGTGCAGCAGCATGGAACAAAACACGATGCTTTCCGCCAGCATAAAGTCCCCAAATTTCCGCCTCTGAAACCATTTCAGGAAAAAACAGAAAGAGGCAAGATTCAGAAAAACAATTGCGCTTTCCCGGAGCAAATCTACCGTCAGAAAAAAATACATGGGCAGAAAAGCAAATCCGGTGAATGCGATCAGACGCGGTTTTCCTTTTATCTGCAGCATGTCAAGACACTGTGATAAAAGCATTGCGGCCAACAACCAGAAGAGAACATTGATATACTGCAGCAGTAAACGATTTTCTCCTGTGAACTGCATTTCAAATGCCAGAATCGACTCATAATTGATTCGCCGGTCTGTAATTCGCCCGTTATATAATTCCACTGCATTTAACCAGAACATTTCTGCATCTGACCCCTTAAAAAAATTACAGTCTGACACAAGAATGACGATCCGCATTACATATCCCGTAAACAATACCACATGTTCCGCCATTCCTCTTCCGAGCTTTCCGATTAACAAAACAGAAAACAGACTGAAAACGGATATAACCGCCAGGCTCTCAATCGCAATGTCCGTTCCCCAAACTCCAAGGATGTTAAGGATCCCCCCGCATGCCGACGCCGACAGTATAAATATTGCTATTGTAATCCACTTCCGCGCTACTGTATATTCCAGTCTTCTACTCATTCTTCCTGCCCTTTTCATTACCAGGTGTGGCAGCCTGATATATTTTCTGCAGTTTTGCAACAACATGCTTCAAATCATACTCATAATTCATTTCGGAAAGATAATCGGAATTTCGCTTCTGATTACGAAAAGACACAATTTTTTTCGCCCATATCTCAGGCGGCTCCTGAATTGAAAGATAATCTATCAAACCGGATACCTGCGACTCACGCGGAATCGTATCACTCGCGATACAGTGCAGTCCGGCAAACTGTGCCTCAATCAATACAATACCCAACCCTTCAAATCTGGACGGAAATACAAAAGCGTCCATCGCCTGCATCAGGCCGCTGATATCCTTCCTGACTCCCAGAAAACGAACCTTTGACATAATTCCAAGCTGTTTTGCTTTTCTTTCTGTTTTTTTCTGTTCTTTCCCCTCCCCTGCCAGAAGCAGAAGCGAATCCGGTTCCAGCTTAAGAATTTCCCGGAATATCTGAAGCAAAAACAGGTGATTTTTACTTGGAAGAAACCTTGCAACATTTCCGACTACGAACTGGTCCTCCACCCCCAGTTTTTTTCGGTATGCTGTCCGAATATCTTCCTGAAATCGAAACTTTTCAATTTCAATCCCATTTTGTACCACAATATAATCACCATTTTTTCCAAACATCCATTTTCCGGCTTCGTCAGAACAGGCCAGTCTGACCGCAGACAGCCTGTCTATTCTGTGTCTGTTAAACCAGTGAACCGGATAATACAAAGGACTTGCAGTACTTGTATTATGGCTGTGCATAATGGTGCACGTAAGGCTATTTCTGCACCCAATCATCAGCGGATAAATATAAATGAGCGCATTGCCATGTACATGAATTATTTTATAATTTTTTGTTTCTAACAGCCTTCTTGTATAAGCATAATTTCCGACTGCCTTCTGCGGAAATTCCGGTGCGCGGAAAACTTGTCCGCCCAGCCGTTTTATTTCCTCTGCGTAAATATTTTCATCACTGCGAATCAGAAAATCAAACTGAA
The DNA here is from genome assembly GCA_949740385.1 of uncultured Lachnospiraceae bacterium. Classification (GTDB taxonomy): domain Bacteria; phylum Bacillota; class Clostridia; order Lachnospirales; family Lachnospiraceae; genus Roseburia. Next base: position 83 of record CATJJD010000293.1, on the reverse strand, counting down.
ATCTCCCCCTGTCGATTCTTCGGTACCACTCCATAACAATGCGTTCTGCGCCGCCGGATCCCAGTCCTGCGATCACATGCAGG
>CATJJD010000292.1 GCA_949740385.1 uncultured Lachnospiraceae bacterium | reverse complement strand
TTATCATATGGGTTTAATGCAGAAAATATTCGGAACACATAGTGAGAATGAATTAAAGAGGATCTATCCGATCGTGGATGAGGTTGAGGCGCTTGAGCCGGTGATGCAGAAGTTGTCGGACAGTGAATTGAAGGATAAGACGAGAGAATTTAAGGCAAGGCTCGCCGACGGCGAGACGTTGGACGACGTGCTGCCGGAGGCATTTGCGGTAGTGCGGGAGGCATCGGTGAGGGTACTTGGGCTTCGGCACTTCCGGGTCCAGATCATCGGCGGCATCATCCTCCATCAGGGGCGTATCTCCGAGATGCGTACCGGTGAAGGTAAGACGTTGGTGTCCACGCTTCCGGCATATCTGAACGCACTGACCGGAGAAGGTGTACATGTTGTAACGGTCAATGATTACCTGGCGAAGCGTGACGCGGAGTGGATGGGACAGGTACATGAATTCCTGGGACTTACGGTCGGCGTCGTGCTGAACAGTATGGATAACGACGAGAGACGCGCGGCCTATAACTGTGATATTACTTATGTGACGAATAACGAGCTGGGCTTCGATTACCTGAGGGATAACATGGTGATCTACAAGGAGCAGTTAGTGCAGAGAGGGCTTAAGTATGCCATCATCGACGAGGTGGACTCTGTGCTGATCGACGAGGCGAGGACTCCTCTGATCATATCCGGACAGAGCGGGAAGTCCACGAAGCTCTATGAAGCCTGCGATATCCTGGCGCGCCAGTTAGAGCGCGGAGAAGCCAGCGGGGAGTTTAGCAAGATGAATGCCATCATGGGTGAGGATATCGAGGAGACTGGAGACTTTATCGTCAATGAGAAGGAGAAGAACATCAACCTGACCGAGGACGGTGTCAAGAAGGTAGAGCAGTTCTTCCATATTGAGAATCTGGCGGACCCGGAGAACTTAGAGATCCAGCATAATATTATCCTGGCGCTCCGCGCCCACAATCTGATGTTCAGGGATAAGGACTATGTGGTGAAGGAAGACGAGGTCTTAATCGTCGATGAATTTACGGGACGTATCATGCCGGGGCGCCGTTATTCCGACGGTCTGCATCAGGCCATTGAGGCGAAGGAGCACGTGAAGGTGAAGCGGGAGAGCAAGACCCTTGCGACGATCACCTTCCAAAATCTGTTCAACAAGTTTGCGAAGAAGGCGGGTATGACCGGTACGGCGCTGACAGAAGAGAAGGAGTTCCGTGAGATCTACGGGATGGACGTTATCGAGATCCCGACCAATAAGCCGGTTGCACGTAAGGATCTGGATGATGCGGTATATAAGACCCAGAAGGAGAAGTTCCGGGCGGTGTGCGACGCCATCGAGGAAGCGCACGCAAGACATCAGCCGGTGCTTGTGGGTACCATTACGATCGAGAATTCCGAGCTTCTAAGCGGTATGCTTAAGAGGCGGGGGATCAAGCACAATGTATTGAATGCCAAGTTCCATGAGATGGAGGCGGAGATCGTTGCCCAGGCGGGTGTACATGATGCGGTGACGATCGCGACGAACATGGCGGGCCGTGGTACGGATATCAAGCTGGACGACGAGGCCAAAGAGGCCGGAGGCCTTAAGATCATCGGTACAGAGCGGCACGAGTCCAGGCGTATCGACAATCAGCTCCGCGGACGTTCCGGACGTCAGGGAGACCCGGGAGAGTCCAGGTTCTACATTTCCCTGGAGGACGACCTGATGCGTCTGTTTGGTTCCGAGCGTCTGATGAGTGTATTCACAGCGCTGGGCGTGGAAGACGGGGAACAGATCGAACATAAGATGCTCTCCAGCGCCATCGAGAAGGCGCAGCAGAAGATTGAGGCCAATAACTTTGGTATCCGTAAGAACCTGTTGGATTATGACCAGGTAATGAATGAGCAGAGAGAGATCATCTACGAGGAGAGACGCCGTGTGTTAGACGGCGAGAATATGAGGGATTCCATTTTCCATATGATGAATGAATATGTGGAGAATGTGGTGGATATGGTGACGGGCAAGGATCAGGATTATGACGAATGGAACCTGTCGGAGCTGAATCTTACCATCCATAATACGATCCCGATCGCGGCAGTTACAGAGGAAGACGTGCGCGGGATGGGCCAGAAGGAATTGAAGCATCTGCTGAAAGAACGGGCCGCGAAGGCATATGAGGCGAAGGAGTCTGAGTTCCCGGAGGCAGAGCATGTCCGTGAGGTTGAGCGTGTGATCCTTCTGAAGGTGATTGATGCGAAGTGGATGGCCCACATTGATGATATGGACCAGCTTCGGCAGGGGATCGGCCTGCAGGCGTACGGCAACAGGGATCCGAAGGTCGAGTACAAGATGTTAGGCTACGATATGTTCGACGAGATGACGAAGAGTATCGCGGAAGATACGATCCGCGCGCTGTTCCATGTAAGGATCGAACAGAAGGTAGAGAGGGAACAGGTGGCGAAGGTGACCGGAACGAACCGGGATGATACCGCTGTGCGCGGACCTAAGAAGCGTGCGGAGAAGAAGGTATATCCGAACGATCCGTGTCCGTGCGGAAGCGGCAAGAAGTATAAGCAGTGCTGCGGGCGCAGGCAGTAAGCGTGTGCCGGGCAGGCGAAATGGAGAACGCAGAGCATGCTTCATGCTCTGCGTTTTCATGAGGGCAGACAGTTGGACAGAAGAAATTATCTGTTAAAGAACATCTACCAGGTGCATCTGCTTGCAGTGCGCATTCTGGGGGAGAAGAAAAGCGAGTCGAATTTTCCGCACCCGGGCTTTGAACGAAAGGACCCGGTCTGCTGCAGCGAGCACCTTAGAGAGCGGCTGGAGGGCTGCGGCGTTCGCGGGAAATACGCGGTGTACGACGACGGCGGCTATTTTTACTGCGTGTACCGGGGCGGGGAGTCGTATGCGGTGTGGGGGCCCTTCGTCATCGAGGTGCACTCGGAGTACCAGGACCGGATGTATCTGGGGAGAAACCGGGTGAAGGAGAAGACACTCGCGGTCCCACTCATGGAGCTGAGCTACGCAAAGGGGCTGATTTCCTTTCTGCACGGCGTTATTTTTGAGGATTACGGCGGCGTGGCTTTTCTGGACGATCTGATCAGGGAGACGGAAGGGGAACAGCTTCAGGCGGACATTGCAGGCTACATAGTAGACAATGCGGTGCAGGGCAGAGTGCACAGTTCTTACCAGAGAGAGCGGGAGTTTTTCGAGCATCTGCTGGACGGCCGGCTCGGCAGCGATAACTGGATGCCCTTCGGCGCACAGGAGAATTTCCGGGACCTGAAGGAGCGGCAGGGCATTGTGGCGGAATCCCGCAAAAAACAGATGGAGTACTCCGCCGTCAGCTATATCACCCTTCTAACCCGCCATGTGATGGCGGCGGGGGTGGACGAGGCGTCGGCGTACCTGTTAAGCGATGTGTGCCTGCAGGAAATTTCCCGGACCGACAGCGTGCTTGAGATGGAGCGCATTCTGAAAAACTGCGTGCTGCAGTTCCTGGCGCTTGTGAAGGAGCACCGGATGTCCGGAAGCCGGGGTTCGCCCTACGTGGAGCGGTGCAGAGACTACATCGCAAAGCACATATTCGAGAAGCTGTCGGTGGCGGAGATCGCGGGGGCGCTTGGAGTTCACCAGTCCTATCTGTCGCGGCTGTTTGCGGCGGAGACCGGGACCGCCATATCCCGCTATATTCTGCAGGAAAAAATTCACGTTTCCTGCAATCTGATCAAATATTCCGGCCAGTCCATCGCCGCCATCGCAGACTATGTGAGTCTGTCTCCCCAGAGCTATTTCTCCAGGGTGTTCAAGCGGGTTATGAACCGGACGCCGGCTCAGTACCGGAAGGAAAACCAGAGCAAAAAATTTTTGTAATCATCATAAACAGATAAAAAATATCACAAACAGATAAGAAAGTTCCGACGGATACCGTTATAGTATTGTTATCAATCAAGTAAGGAGTGGTAAGAATATGGAACGAGACATTAAGAAACTGGTTGCGGAGATGACGCTGGAGGAGAAAGCAGGGATGTGCTCCGGCGCGGATTTCTGGAACTTAAAGCCGGTGGAGCGGCTTGGCATCCCGCAGGTGATGGTGTCCGACGGACCGCACGGACTGCGCAAGCAGGACGGCGAGGCGGATCATCTGGGCTTAAACGCCAGCATTAAGGCGGTATGCTTCCCGGCAGCCTGTGCGACGGCTTCCAGCTGGGACACCGAGATGCTGGAAAATATGGGAAAGACGCTGGGCGAGGAGTGCCAGGCGGAGAACCTGAGCGTCCTTTTAGGACCTGCGGCCAACATCAAGCGCAGCCCGCTCTGCGGCCGCAACTTCGAGTATTTCTCCGAGGACCCGTACCTGACCGGAAAGATGGCGGCTGCGGAGATTAAGGGTATCCAGAGCTGGGATGTGGGAACGTCCATGAAGCATTTTGCGGTAAACAATCAGGAGTACAACCGCATGAGCTGCTCCTCCAACCTGTCCGAGCGGGCATTCCGTGAGATTTACCTGACGGGCTTTGAGATGGCGGTGAAGGAAGCGCAGCCGAAGACGCTGATGTGCAGCTACAACAAGATCAACGGTACATACGCTTCCGAGAACAAGCATCTGCTGAACGACATTTTAAGAGACGAGTGGGGCTTTGAGGGCTATGTGATGACCGACTGGGGCGCTGTGGCAAACCGGGTGAAGGGCATCCAGGCGGGGCTTGATCTGGAGATGCCTGCGTCAAACGGCGTCAACGACGCGAAGATCGTGGCGGCCGTGAAGGACGGCTCATTGGACGAGGCCCTTGTGGACCGGGCGGTTGAGAACATTCTCAAGGTGCTCTTCTCCTATGTGGACAACCGTCATCCGGAGGCAGTGTTTGACCGGGACGCAGATCACGCGAAGGCTATCGACTGTGCGGCGGAGTGCGCGGTGCTTCTGGAGAACAACGGCGTGCTGCCACTCTCAGGCGAAAAGAAGATCGTCTACATCGGCGAGTACGCGGAAAAGCCGCGCTTCCAGGGCGGCGGAAGCAGCCACATCAACTGCAGCAGCGTTACCTCTGCGCTGGAGAGCGCGAAGAAGAAGGGGCGCGCTGTCGATTATGTGAAGGGCTTTTTGGCGGATAAGGATGAGCTGGACGAGAAGGAGCTTGCGGCGGCCGTGGAGGCTGCGAAGGCGGCCGACATCGCGGTGATCTTTGCGGGACTTCCGGACGTGATCGAGTCCGAGGGCTATGACAGAAAGAATATGGATATGCCGGGGTGCCAGAACCGCGTGATCGCGGAGGTGGCAAAGGTTCAGCCGAACACCGTGGTGGTGCTTCACAACGGATCTCCGGTGGAGGCTCCGTGGGCGGACGACGTGGCTGCCATTCTGGAAATGTATCTCGGCGGCCAGGGTGTGGGCGAGGCCTGCGACCGGCTGCTCTACGGCGAGGTGAACCCGAGCGGACGCCTGGCGGAGACGTTCCCGTACCATGTGGAGGATAACCCGAGCTATTTGAATTTCCCGGGAGACGGCAGAGACGTCAGCTACGGCGAGGATGTGTTTGTGGGCTACCGCTACTACGAGAAGAAGGCAATGCCGGTGCGCTGGGCATTCGGACACGGGCTGAGCTACACGACCTTCACCTACGACAACCTGAGACTCTCCGCTGACAGCTTTAACGACGACGGGACGGTGACGGTGTCTGTCGATGTGACAAACAGCGGAAATATTGCCGGAAAAGAAGTGGTGCAGCTGTATGTGGCGGATCAGAACGGCACGCCGCAGAGACCGGTCAAGGAGCTTAAGGGCTTTGTGAAGCTTGCGCTGGCTCCGGGAGAGACAAAGACGGCTGAGATGACCATCTGTCCGAGAGCGCTGTCCTTCTACCATGAGGGGCTCGGCGACTGGTACGCGCCGTCCGGCACATACGAGATTCTTGTGGGACACGCCAGCGACGACATCCGTCTGCGCAAGGAGCTCACCTTTACGACGGCAAAGAAGCTTCCGTTCGTGGTGGATTCGGCGACCACAATCGGCGAGCTGATGGCGGATGCGCGCACGGCTCCGGTGGTCGGCGAGATGATGAAGAAGGTTTCCGAAACCTTCGGCATGGCCGACGGACAGGAGGATGCGGGGAACGCGCTGGGTGCGGACCCGAAGGAGATGATGGAGGCGATGATAGGCGGAATGCCGATCAAGTCGCTGGTGTCCTTCGCGGGAGGCCAGGTGGATGAGGATGAGCTGATTGCAAAATTAAATGCCTGCGTGAAATAATTTTTTCGAAGAAATTTCTGATATGTCGGTATCGCCCGTATTTTTTGGGCGTTACCGGCATTTTTGATATGCCTGGAATCAGATGGCGATGCTGTAAAATGATTTCTGTAAAAATGTTTCACATTGTGTTGATATTATGTATGGGGAAACAGGTGCAGCGAACCTTTGCGGCAACAGCCGGTTTCGGAACGAAAGTCCGGTAGTAAATTCTGCGTATATGAGGTATAATAAAAGACAAAACGAACAGTCTGCAAAGGAGAACAGCTTATGAGGACTATAACGAGATTGAAATGGAAAAGAACGGCAGCGGCACTTTGCATCTTTACCGTACTTTTCACAGCGTTTGCCCTGGGAAGAGCAAACCTGCCCGGGACGGAGACGGCGAATCAGGCGGAGGCGGGGCAAAGGGCGGATACCGCGGCGGTAAAAAGACCGAAATATATCTTTCTGTTTGTGGGGGACGGGATGAGCTACCCGCAGATCGAGTGCACGAACTACTGGATAAATTCCGAAAAGAACGGCTCCGGCATGGGCAGCGCGAAAAAGAACACGGCGGTGACGGTGGAAAATGAGCTGTGTTTTCTGGACTTTCCGGTGACCGGGAGCGCCCGCACGTACAGCAGCAGCTCCTACTGCACCGATTCCGCGGCTGCGGCCACCGCCATGGCCACCGGAAACAAGACGTATTCCGGCAGAATCAATGTGGACAAAACCGGGAAGGTGCGGTATAAGACCATCGCAGAGCAGCTTAAGGAGCAGCTGGGCTACAAAATCGGCATTGTGACAAGCGCCAACCTAAACCACGCCACACCCGCCGCCTTTTACGCCCACCGGAAGGACCGCTCCGACTACTACGAGATCGGTCTTGAGCTGATCGACAGCGGCTTCGACTACTTTGGGGGAGGCAGCCTGCGAAAGCCCACCGGGAAAAACAAAAAGAAAACTGATCTCTACAAGCTGGCACGAAAAGAGGGCTACACCGTGGCCACTACAAGGGAAGAGGCAGAGGACGTGACGGGGAAAAACGGAAAAGTCATTGTCGTCGACGGAGACGGGGCGGATTCCGGCTCCCTGGACTACGAGATCGACCGGGACAGGGGCGAGTGGGCTCTTGCGGATTACGTGGAGAAGGGCATCGAGTGCCTGGCAGAGGACAATGACAGGGGCTTTTTCATGCTGGTGGAGGGCGGCAAGATCGACTGGGCATGCCATGCAAACGATGCCGCAACAGCAGTGACAGAGGTTAAAGCATTTTCCGACGCGGTGGAGCCTGCGGCGGAATTTTACAAAAGCCATCCGGATGAGACGCTCATTATCGTCACCGGAGATCACGAGACGTCCGGCATGATGGTGGGGAGCGTCACCACAGGCTACGACACGTTTCTGGAGAATCTTTCGGAACAGAAGATCAGCTTTCAGGAGTACGACGACCGCTATGTGGAAAGGTACCGGAAAAAGAAGACGGGCTTTCAGCGGGTTCTGAAAGACATCCGGAAGCTGTTCGGCCTTGTCACCGAGGCGGAGGCGGGAGAGAAGGCAGCTTCCGGTGTGGTGACAGACAGTGATGACAGCCATCCCCCCGGAGTCTTAAACGGCAGTCTCGTACTGACGGACTACGAGCTGCAGCAGATTAAGGACGCCTGGGAGATGACCGTGAGCTCGAAGAAGAAAAAGGAGCTCTCCCAGCAGGAGTACGAGCTCTACGGCTCCTATGAGCCGCTGACGGTCACCGTTACTCACATACTGAATCAGAAATCCGGCGTGAGCTTTGCGGCCTACAGCCACAGCGGACTCCCTGCCGCGGTATTTGCACAGGGACAGGGAGCCGAAGCCTTTACCGGATATTATGACAACACGGATATTTATAAGAAGCTGGCGGCGCTGACCGGCGTGAAGTAGCGGAGCCTAGCCCCCGCACCGCTTCAGCCAGTTTCCCTTCAGATAGTAGGCGACAAAGAGAAGGGAGGTCACGGTCCAGGTCAGCGGGTAGCTGAAGGCCACCGTGGAAATTTCCGTCCGCATCGGGACGGCTGCCGCAATCCAGATGATCCGCAGCACGCAGATGCCGACACAGGTCATAATCATCGGCGGGAGAGCGTCTCCGCAGCCTCTGGTAGTGCCGCCGAGAATCTCGATACACACGTAGGTAACATAGCTCGGGGAGATCACCCGCATTATTTTCAGTCCGATGGCGATAACGTTCGGATCATCGGTAAACAGCCGCAGGAATACATGGCCTCCCGTGAGCACGGCCGTGCTCAAAAGCACGCTTGTGAAGGCCGCCATCCCAAGGCAGACCCGCACGCTTTTTCGGATTCTGTCGTACTTTCCCGCACCGAAATTCTGCCCGGCGAAGGTGGTGATGGACACGCCGTAGGCGCCGAGAATCATCCAGAATATGCCGTCCACCCTGGAGTAGGCGGTCCAGGCAGCCACCGTGTCCGTGCCGAAGGTGTTGATTGCGGACTGGACGATCAGGTTGGACACCGAGTACATGGTGGACTGCAGTCCCGCGGGCAGGCCGATGCGTATAATATTGTGCAGAAGCACCGGCGAGAACCGGATTTCTCTGGGAAAAAGCCGGTAGGAATCATTTGCCCGCATCAGGCAGCGCACAACCATGAGGGCGCTGATCACCTGGGAGAGGGCGGTTGCAAGGCCGACTCCGGCCACGCCAAGCCCCAGCACCTTCACAAAGAGGATGTCCAGAACGATGTTGGCAAGGCACGACAGAATCAGAAAGCAGAGCGGTCTTCTGGAATCCCCCACCGCCCTGAGAATGCCCGACCCCATATTGTATACCAGGGACGGGATGATACCCAAAAAGTAGATCCGCATGTACGCTGCGGACTGCGACAGAATTTCGGCAGGCGTGTTCATGGCAAGGAGCGCCGGCCGGGAAAAGAAAAGGCCGATGAGCATCATGGCGGCGCCTCCCGCAACGGAGAGGGCGACGGCGGTGTGCACGGTCTTTTTTACGTTGTCGCGCATGCCGGCGCCGTAGTACTGGGAGATGATGACCGTCGCGCCGGAGGAGAGTCCCACGAAAAAGCCGATCAGCAGATTGATCAGCGTGGCCGCGGGTCCGCCCACGGCCGCGAGGGCCTCCTTCCCCACAAACTGTCCCACAATCACCGCGTCGGTGGTGTTGTAGAGCTGCTGAAAGAACGTGCCTAAAAGAATCGGAAAAAAGAAAAGAAGAAGCTGTTTCCAGATAACCCCTTCCGTGATCTGATTGGCGGATGAACGCTGATCCGTTTTCATATGTATCCCTCCTGCGGCAATTTATTCTCTGACAGTAATGTAACTATTATAATAACTTTGCAGTGAAAAAACAATATCCCGGCGTTTTTTCTGCTGGACAGATTCTTGTTATAAACACGACAGTGCGGTTGTAGACGGTTTTCGGCTCTCCGGGATATAATAGGCTCATCAAAAAACACGGAGGTTTCACTATGAAGAAAAGATTCGTTTCGCTGCTTACGGCAGGGCTCCTTGCATTTTCGGCGCTTGCGGGCTGCGGAGGCGGAGAAGGTAAGGACAGCGGCAGCGGGGCCGGTGCAGGGGGCACGCAGGTGGGAACAGAGTCCGGCGGAATTGATACGTCCGAGACTTACGAGGCCACGATGGTTATGATCGGAAGCCCGCAGGGAGATCAGGAGGCGGTGCTGGACGCCATAAACGAGATACTGCTGCGGGACATCAACACAAGGCTCAATATTGTGATGCTGTCGGTGGGCGATTTTTCCACACAGCTTCCGCTGATGCTGCAGGGCGGCGACAAGGTTGACATTGTGCCGGTGATCAGCGGGTTTGCCGGCTCCTTTATCAGCAATAAGCTGGTAATTGATCTGAGCGATTATGTGGAGCAGTACGGGACAAACATGAAGAAAGTGTTTTCCGAAATCGACAGTAATCTGCTCTACACCGGCTGCGTCAATGACTTTATGTACGGAATCCCCGTGTACAACGCGGGAGCCACAGGCTCTACGATCTGCCTGCGGAAGGACTGGCTGGAGGAGGCCGGATTTACCAGAGAGGATATTAAGACCGTGGAGGATCTGGAGCCGATTTACGAGAAGGTGCAGTCGCAGCATCCGGAGGCCGTGATGCTGTGGCTGAACAAGGGGTATGAATGGCTCCTATTAGGAACACTGTAATATAAAGGCTTTTCGGAGCCTACACCCACAAAAAAATTTAATCAGAGCTATCACATTACGCAAAAAGCCGTCCGGCATGAAAAAACGGGCGGCTTTTTTGCGTGGATAGCCGGGAGGGAGGCGAAAAAGTAGTAACAAACTTTCAGCGCAAGATTTGTGCAACATTCACGAAATTAAAAAAGGAGGTAACGAATGGCAGACGAAAAACTGAACACAGGCCAGGAAGAAAATCCCCAGCCCAGC
>CATJJD010000291.1 GCA_949740385.1 uncultured Lachnospiraceae bacterium | reverse complement strand
TCGGCAGGTCATCCTCAGAAGAGGCTGCCTTCTCCTCCGGCTTATTGTCCAATTCCACCCCCATGCTGGCAAAAAGCGCGTCTATATCCTCGGAGCTCAGCGGTTTTGTCGATTCGGAAAGATCCGGCAGTATCTGCAGATCGTCGAACGCATCCGGCAGCTCTTGCGGCTCTTCCGGCATAAGCGGAATTTCAAAGCTCTCCGCAGCCGCCTCAGGCTCTTCCGATGCATTCGGCTCCTCCGACACAGGCGGAACCTGAACCTCTTTAGCCGCCGCCTCAGGCTCTTCCGACAGGAACGGAACGTCAAACGGCTCTTCCGACACGTCCGGCAGCTCCGTCAAAATCTCCGGCTCACTCCCGGCCGGCGGCAGCTCCGTCAAAATCTCCGGCTCACTCCCGGCCGGCGGCAGCTCCTGCAAGTCTCCCTCCGCCTCCGGCAGCTCGCTCAAAGCCTCCGTCAGCGCATCCTCAGCCTCCGCAAATACCGCATCCAGCTCCAGAGGCTCCTCGGACGGCAGGCTCACCTCTGCGGATCTTTCTTCCCATGCCGCCTGCGGTGCAGATAAAGTCTCTCCAGAGGGAGAGTCCGCCTTAGTCTGCGCCGCGGCAGTATTTAAGATATTGAGCTTAAGCTCCAGGTCTTTCATGGCCGCGGCAAGCTTCTGCGATGCTGCTTCGTTCTGCGCCGCAAGCTGCTGCCTGCTGTCGTCCACCGCCGTCTTTACGGCCTGAACACAGTCCATAATACCGGCAAGCTCCGGATTGTCAGCCGGCCTTTCACTGCTCTCAGATGCAGCCGGCGTCAGTGCCTCAAGCCTGTCCGCAATATCCTGAAGCCGCTCCAGAATCATATCGCCGGAATTCATCAGCGCTTCCGAATTCTCATGGCTGCGGTTTATGATAACCTTTGCAATCCCCTTCTGGGCGTTAATGATCTCCTCCGAGGAAATATCAGACGCACCGGCCATGCTCTTAAGCTCCCCCGCCATCTCCTCAAAATTCTTCTTAGACAGGAGAAACGCAGCCTTCTGCGACTTAAACAGATATTCATGCTGCTCCTCCCGTCTGATCTCCCACTGCTCTCTCATATCCAGCAGCCCGCTGATCACCGCATACACACAGACCAGAGCAGGCACCGCAATTCCGACAATCCAGATCAGCTGTTCCGGAAATCGAATCATTATGTACATCTCCGCAATCAGAGTCAAAACGAAAAGAAGTGTTCCGACCGTTACCTGCAGCCTTGCTCCTGAACCTTTGTTCTTCATAGCTTTCTATTCCCCCCACCAACTTATCATTAAAGCTATTGTATCACAATTATGCAAGGGTCACAAGGTTCAAGTTGTGCGATTAAGCTCCCTCTTTCGTCTCTGTTCTCATACGGTGCACATACATGCGGGACATTTCCGGCTCGCCGTCACCCTGTACCATACACAGAAATTCCCAGCCGTACCTCTCGTAAAAAGAAACATGATCGGTGAGCAGATACAGCGTGTCAATACCCAGCCGGTGCATATCGCTGCACACAAACTGCAGCATCATACCTGCAATGCCCTGACAGCGCCATTCCTCCTCCACATATATCGAACACACATTCGGTGTCAGATCCTTCCTGTCATGGAAATCGTTCTCGATCACTCCAAGACCCGCCGCAATCCGCCCGCCGATCATAATCACATACCACCGCGGTACCGCTCCCTCTTTCGCCGCACAGGCATTCATGCTCTCCCGGTACGCCTCCTCGGGAACTCCCCACCTTTTGTGAAACCATTCCGCAGCCGCCTGATGGAGCTCTCTGTGCTCCTCCAGCCTGCAGATTTCATAATTCTGGAACATTCATCCTTCCTCCTGCTGTACTTTAACCTCTGCCGGATGAAAACGGATCAGAGCCTAAGGCCCCGTCCTCTTTTTTGTTTTCTCCTGCTGCGGCTCATCTGTCATTCTGAGACGCTGTCTGCCCCCTCATTACAAGTCCGGGCATTTTCTGCTTTATACAGCCCGACTTCCCCTGTCAGCCTCCGTGTCAGGCTTCACCTGCCAAGTGCAATTCTTTCATCCAGCAGCTCCTGCTGCTGCCCTCTGGACTGCGCCCACATCAGCAGGTAATCCTCCAGATCCGTCGTCTGCAACTCGTAAGTCCGCGTCTCCTCCATTCCCGCACTCTCGCTGTCCGCTGTCCCGCAAAGGCTGCCCTGCACAACATCTGTTTCCATTGACTGTCTCTCCTTCCTTTAGAATTGATGGAAAATTTTCATCCGTTATATATATCGAAAATACCGAAGAATATCTGATATGCCAGGCGTAAATAACCATGTTCTGGCTTAAATTGTTTCTTTATTCAAAACAAAAGCGACAATTCACTACAATAATCCCCTTTTTTCGACATTATACAGAGACAGCAGCGCAAAGGACGAGGGCAAACTCCCTGAGCCGGCAGGGCTCCTTTGCGGATACAATGATAATGGAAACCGTGCATTCCCGTATTTTTTCCACTACCTTCATGCCGGCATTAAAAAATTTTTCAGCATATCACTGATTTCATATCATCTTCCGCCGTCGGAATTTTCACAATCACCTCCGGCATTTCCACAGCAGGACAGCAATCTCCCCGATCAGCAGAACCGAAAGGACCGGCAGTACGGCCGGCCAGCCGGAAACTGCCCCCGCAAGCAGCAGCATCACCGCAGGCACCGCATACTTCCTCGGATGATGCCAGAGGTCACTCTCAATTTTCCAGCTCCGGATGGGGTAAAACCACTCCAGCAGGGCAGACAGTACCGCGCTCTGCAGAGCAAAGAAAACACAGGCAGCAGCCGTTAAAACCGTAAGCCCGCCGTTTTGTATCTGCCAGCTGCAGAGAAACAGTACATTTACGGCCATATTGCATAAAAAGATAAACTGAACGCAGGGAATCCCAAACGCTCTCTTCTGCCCCGGCAGGAAGCGGACCGCCTGCTCCAGGCCGCGGTCACAGGACAGCAGAATACAGACCGGCGTATTTAAGGACAAAATCCCAAAGCCTGTGAAAACGGCCGACTGTCCGGCTGCCTTCCCCAGAAAAAACGGCAGTACAAGCGCCACGGCAGACATCGCTGCGGTGTTTGCCATATAATTTCTGTGAAAACTCATATAACGGAAGAAATAGCGCAGCAGAAGCGCTCTCTTTCCCGATTTTACCCTTCGGCTTCCCCTGCCCTCCTCTGTGTAAAAGACATATCCGCCGGCCCTCCATAATACCAGTACCGCGATTATTCCGTCTGCGCACAGCAGCAGGCTAAACCACGGCCGGTCTCCGAACATCAGAATGACGGCTCCTGCTGCGGCCGCAAAGAGACCGCCCGCAAACCGGTATTTCCCAAGCGCCCGGACTGCGGCCGCCGCAAGGACGGCATGTACCGTGCATACAGCCAGCATCAGAATCTCCCCCGGTTTTCGGGCGGAAACCGCAAGAAGGACCGCCAGAAGCAGCCCCGCCCTCCCGGCTAACACATAGACCCCAAGCACCGCCACATAAGAAAAAACGAACGCTCCGGGACGAAACGGCAGCATGAGCATGTGCCGCAATTCGACAGCAGTGTCCTTTGCCGAGAGAGCCTGCCACATAATGCAGGCAGTAATGGCGGACGTCATAAAATTTCTGACGCCCGCCGCAATCTGCACCGATAATCCTGCAGTGTACAGTCCCCAGAATACAATCAGATCAATCAGAACTGCCCGCAGCAGACGCTCATATTTTGCCCCGAACAACTTTCTCGCAAATGCTCTACCTGTCATTTTCATCGTGCAGCGCCTCCCGGATGCCGGCGGCATCGATGTGACCGCCCTCAAATGTCTGCCGGATTTTCCCGTCCTCCAGGACAAACACCCGATCAGAAGTCAGCGTGATGCTCTCTAAAATATGGGAAGAAAACAGAACTGTCCCATGCTCCTTATACTCCAGAATCTTTTGGTACAGATATTCCGTACTCTGAAAATCCAGTCCGTTGACCGGCTCGTCCAGAAGAAGCAGCTCCCGCTTTAAGGCAAAAGCCGTAATCAGATACGCTTTTTTCCGGTTGCCGGTTGACAGCTCCTTTAACAGCGTATCCACATACGCCTCAAAGTGAAAGCCCTGTATCAGCTCCGTCGCATCCGCTGTCTCCTGTCCGTAGGCGGCGCACACATAAGCCAGATATTCCCGGAATGTAAAATACGAGAAGGAGCTGTCCTCGGCAAACACCGTATAGCGGCAAAGCTTAAAGTCCTCGCCCCTGAAATCCACCGGTGAACCCAAAAAGCGGACGCCGTCGGCCCGAAAAGTCGAAAGCAGACCGGAGAGTACGTTCAGAAACGTTGTTTTTCCGGCGCCGTTCATGCCGATCAGACCTGTCACCTCCCCCTTCCCCAGCTCAATAGAAAAATCCGAGAGTACCATTTCTTCGCTTTTGTACCATGCGCTCAGATTGCTGACCGTCAGAAGCGCTTCCTTCATACTATCGGCCTCCCCCATCGTCCTGTTCCTTTTTCCATGCTGCGTAAGCAGAGTACGCAAATACCCCCGCCATAATTATATAAATTCCTGTCATCTGAAAATTGCCGGACAGACCGCACACGGCAGCCGCTGTCAGCCACACCAGACCAACGATTCCCCGAATCCATACATGACGCATTATTTTCCTCCATCCTTTTACAGACCACGCTTTTTTTGAGTAACCTTTCCTTTCATTTTTCGTCGTAAATCAGCGGCGGATTAATCCTTTTGCTGTGAAATGCTCTCCGGGTGCTGCGGGATGATCAGCAGCACATGAAGGCTGAATACATGTCCCCGCGTCTCGATACTCATTGCACCGCCGTATTTCCCGGCAACGGTCTTCACATTGGACAGGCCCGTCCCTGTTTTCACCGCATCTTTTTCACAGCAGCTGTTCTCAACCTCCAGCATAAAAAAATCCCCCTGGATACGCCCGGACACGAGGATATATTTTTCTGTGCCTTCCTCCTGATTCTTACAGGCGTGTATTGCGTTGTCCAGTGCATTGGACAAAACAATGCAAAGATCAATGTCCCGCAGGCCGCAGGGACTGGGAAGCTGAAGATGGCAGTCCGCGTTAATCCCCATACTTTTTGCAATTCCCAGCTTGTTTCCCACCAGAATATCCACAACCGGATTGTTGGTGCTGCAGGGAAATGACATCTGTTCCGCCATGTCGTCCATGTCCTCAATATAGCTTACGGCCTGTTCCAGCTTTCCGGCCTGTAAAAGCTCCTTAATCACGGTGATATGGTTTTTTATGTCATGGCGGAATGACCTTGTCTTTTCATAATGGGCTCTGGCTTCCTCCACATACTGGTTAAGGGAGCGCTCCTGCTGCTCCAAAAGTGATAATTCGGTGCCGAGACGAAAGTTCTGCAGCAGCTTTTTGTAGGCGAACAGAATGCAAAACAGGCTGGCAATCCCCAGAAGATGCACCACAAAAAGCTGTCCCGGTCCAAACAGATGCCCGGAAGGCCACGGCCCCACCTCCGCCAGAAAGTCAAAGTCGTAACCGATGATATTGATGTATGTGCACATTATAAATATCATGAGAATCGGAATAAAGACGAGAAACAGGTAGGGCATGTTTTCTGCGGTGTAGCCGGAAAAATACCGGTACAGCATATAGTAGCAGAATACGGTCAGAAGCAGAGAGAAGATCTCGCTGACAGCGAAATGCAAAATGCCTGCCATATCCACTGACAAGGCTGACAGCAGCGGATGCAGCACGCCGGTCAGGCAATCCCCGAGCTCGTCACAGAGCATCAGCATCTCCGTCATCAGCGCCGCATATAAAAAAGAACATCGGACATCTGCCCGGCAGACCAACACGCCGCATACCGTAAGAGAAAGGACAAATACTGCAAATCCGCCCATCGTACCGATCGGGACCAGAAAAATCGTCCCGCCCACCCACACTGCGCACCGAAAATAAAAGGGAAGTTCAACCTCCCTTTTTAATACCTTCAAAAAGAAATAAGACAGGAAAAATGTTCCTGCGATCCCCGTAATGTAATAAGGAAAAAATCCTATATTATCCTCCATCTCATTTACCCCGCATGTGAAATTTTACATATTTTTCATATACTGCAGGACGACGCCGGAAAACTCCCTGCTCCGCAGCCGCGATACGGGAATCTCCCTGCCGTTGTCCATACATGCGATCCCGTTCTTATAGCCCTTTAAGTGCTTCAGGTTAATCAGATAGCTTCTGTGACACCGAAAAAAACCGGCATTCAGCTTCGTTTCCAGCTTTTCAATCCGTTCATAGTAATCAATAATCTCATCCGAAACAAGATGCAGATATATCTTCCGGTCAATAATCTCACAGAAAACAATCTCATCCTTCCGGATAATGCGGCCCTCGTACCCCTTCTGCACGAGCAGGCTTTCCTCAGCGGCATTCTGTATGGAGGCGTAAAGACGCTCCATGGTCTTCTCAAACTGCTTTTCCTCAAGGGGCTTTACGAGATAATCGAAGGTCTGCACCTCAAAGGACTCGAATACCATCTCCTTAAGCACCGTGATGAAGATCAGAAATCCCCGGAACCGGCCTGCTCTCAGCTTCCTGGCGGTCTCCATGCCGTTCATGTCCTTCATCTGAATATCCAGGAAGAGAATATCGATCTGCCCGTCGTATCGCAGCAGCTCTTCGCCGCAGGAAAACCGCAGAATGACAGGTTCCCTGTTCTTTTTGCAGAAAAATTCCCGGTCAAGGGCTTCGATCTGGTCAGACATATATTCTTCATCGTCACAGACTGCAATGCGGATCACCGCTCCACCTCCCCACTGTCGTTGGTAACCTGAGCAGATATTATAGCATGACCTGCGGCTTCGGACAATCGAATTGCCGTGAAATGTTTTCTGAGTAACGCGAATGTCCGAATGCAGATTCAGGGGCTGCCGTCAACGGATATGCTCCGTCTCTTTACAGGTATCTCCACCTGAACAAGCGCATCCTCCATTCGTTCGATCACGTTCTCATTGATAATAATTTCATAAGAAAAACCTGACAGCGCAAACCCGTTTTTAGCCGCGTAATCAAATATTTTCCGGTAGCATGACACGGCATTTTCCCGTGATTCCTGATAAAAGGCCCGCACGTATTCTCCTGCCGGCTGTATGTGCAGTCCCTCCTTATTTACAGGAAACGGAATCTCGATAAACATTTTTGAGTAATCCTCCATTTTGCCGCCACAGAGGCTTTCCACAGAAATCATCGTCCCGTAAGAGGCATCGTGCAGGCGGCGAAGCTGATACTTTTTTGTCTCGCTCGTAATCAGCTCCACCACCTTATCAAAAGTCATGTCCTGCTTCACGTCCACCGTGACAAGACTGCGCTCCTTTTTCTCAACAATGCCAATTTGCGAAAGATCCATTGTCAGAAGCGTCAGCATATTCTGCCGGTGATGCGTCAGCGTTTTTCGAACCGCCTTCCGGTGTTCCAGATCCCTGTCCAGATCCCCGATCTTCTCCGCCAAAAGCCGCTCCATACTGGCGGCGGAGCGATTTTGCATAAATGCCCGGATCTCATCAGTCGGCACGTCCAGCTCCCGCAGCAGCAAAATGGTTTCCAGAATCGAGCTCTGGTAATAGCTGTAATACCGGTATCCGTTTTGCGGATGAACGGCTGCCGGATGAAACAGATCAATTTCATCGTACCACATAAGGGTTTTCTTATTGATACCGTGCAGCGCGGCAAATTGTCCGATGGTGAGCAGTTTGCTTTTTTTCTCCATTTTTCACTTTTCCTCTTGACCATACAGTTACTGTACAGATTATTATAAGGCATATACAAAAATAAAACAAGAAAAAGGAGAAAATTATGGAGCATCAAAACGCTTACAGCCGGCCGGTTACACTGAAAAACATTCTGGGGTTCGCAATACCAACCATAGCCATGTCGGTCTTTATGTCTTTTTATACGATGGTTGACGGACTGTTTGTGTCCAATCTGATCGGCACGGACGCGCTTTCCGCCATCAATCTGACGGCTCCCGTGATCCAGCTTGTGACGGCAATTTCCACTATGCTGGCCACCGGCGGCAGCGCAGTCATTATGCGAAAAATGGGGGAGCACAGGCAAAAAGAGGCCAGAGAGGATTTCACATTTCTGATTATAGTCAATGTGATTGCCGGTCTGGTGATGTGCATTCTGGGGTACGCTGTTATGGACAGTATTTTTGAAAATATGAGGCTGTCTCAAGATGTGGCAAACCACTGTACTGCCTACCTCGGCCGCTATCTGCTGTTTACCGTTCCGATTCTGCTGATGAACAACTTTACCCTCTACATGATTGCCTCCGAGAAGGCTGCGCTCTCTCTGATCTGCTCCGTGACGGGCGGCGTCCTCAACATGGTGCTGGACTATGTTTTCATCGCTGTTTTCGACATGGGTATTGGCGGAGCCGCCATCGCAACCGGACTCGGCTACTCCGTCACAGCTGCAGCCGGCCTGGCTGTGTTCAGCCGCAGAAAAAATCTGCTGCATTTTACAAAGCCTGCATTTCGCTTTCAGGTGCTTGCAAATGCGGCCTCCAACGGCTGCTCGGAAATGGCCACCGCAATGGTCACGGGCATCATTACCATGATATTCAACTGGACCATGCTGCGCTATGTCGGTGAAAACGGCGTTGCCGCCGTGACGATCATCATGTACGTGCTCATGTTTGCCAGCTCGCTCTACACCGGGTACTCCTACGGCGTTGCGCCGATGATCAGCTATTACTACGGGGAGAACAATCACGAAAAGCTGAAAAAACTTGTATCTGTCAGCCTGAAGGTGATCGCCGCAATCTCTCTCATAACTGTGGCCGCATCTTTTGCCGCCACAGAACCCCTGGTGTCCGTATTTGCCCACCCGGACAATCCGGTCTATGAGCTGGCCGTAACCGGAAACCGCATCTGCACGCCCGCGCTGCTGTTTATCGGTTTCAATATATTTGCCAGCGGAATGTTTACGGCGCTGTCCAACGGCATCGTCTCCGCGATACTCGCCTTCTCGCGCTCCTTTGTGTTCATGCTCATTACCATGCTGGTTCTCCCTGCACTTTTGGGCGTCAACGGTATCTGGCTTGCAACGCCTGCTGCGGAACTGATGGCTTTGATTTTGTCCGCAGTTATGTTTTTGAAATATCGGAAACGGTATGGATATCAGGGAGATGGGGGCGTGAAAACAGGTAACGCAGCCATTATTTCTTAACGTACGTTTCTTTGATGAAGGAGAGAACAGATAGACCGAAAGTGCCATAACCCTTATCAGGGGTTGCGGCACCTGTCTGTTTCTTCGGATGTCAAAACGACCTTTATCCGGACACTTGTGTTGTGATTTGAAATCGCAGAAAAGAGTTTTTAAGAGAGCTTATGTATAAGTCTTAATGATTTCTTCGGCAACTGTCTGTTTAGTAATGCAGCGATCCATTGCCTGCTTCTCGATATAACGGTGAGCATCGGGTTCGTTCATTTTTAATTCGCTGATTAAAATCCATTTCGCCTTGTTGACAATACGGATCTCTGCCATTTTTTCTTTGACCGACAGGGATTTCTTTTCAAATTGTCTCAGCCGCTCCCTGGAGCTTTCCATCCAGCTAAGAGCGTGCAGCATGATTGGCTTTGATGTGGGCTTTGACAGCGTGAACACACCGTATTCAACGACCTTGTCATGGATTCCGGCATGTATATCGCTTTTTACCAAAAGGAGCACAGCGGACTGCCTGCTGGTGCAGGTGTCAATCGCAAAACGAGTGCCGATATCGTCGGGCAAAGGCGCATTGACAATGACAAAATCATATGTTTTTTCGGCGAGTATACGTTCTGCGGCGCTGACACTGGCAGCAGTTTGAATCGGGGAATATCTTGTTTCGGGGAGCAGGTCGGCAACGGCAGAGGTGAACTTATCTGCTGCAGACACAATGAGTATACTGTAAACTCGTTCTTTTAAACTCATTTTGCACCTTCCTCTTTTTCTTTGGCTTTCATTATTTATTACAATATGTGTTTAATATGGCGTCCGGTATGTTTTTTCTGATAAAATTACTGTTTGCAGCTATTGCAGAGGCTGATTTAAGACTGCCTGGCAGCTGTTCAAAGCTGGCAAGGGTATTTGCATCGGCTTTAAACAGATTGCTGTCTGCAGGAGCCGGCAGCTTCAGCCTGTTCTCGATTCCGTCAAGAACAGCATAAATAATCAGGGCAAATACCAGATAGGTATTTGCGGACGGATCAGGAGAACGAAGCTCAATACGACGGTATTCACCGACAGCGGCAGGAATTCTTACAAGCTGTGAACGGTTCTCACGGGACCAGGATATATATTTTGGCGCTTTGTTGCTGCCAAAACGACGATAGGAACCTTCGGTTGGATTAAAAAAAACCGTCATCTCAGCAATTTTATCCAATATCCCTGCAATCAGATATTTCATATTATCTGCATCACAGGATGATTTGACTGACAGATTGATATGGAAGCCGTTTCCTGGCCTGTTTTCCAATGGCTTCGGACTGAAATCAGCGCAAAGACCATTTCGCCGGGCGATTGTTTTTACAACCGTCTGGAACGTCATAGCATTGTCTGCGGCAGTCAGAGGATCCGAATAGCGAAGATCGATTTCATTTTGTCCTGGTCCCTCCTCGTGATGTGAACTTTCCGGCTGTATTCCCATCTGCTCCAGCGTCAGG
>CATJJD010000290.1 GCA_949740385.1 uncultured Lachnospiraceae bacterium | reverse complement strand
CCGATCTGCACTTTTATGGTACTAAAAGGTCTGTCTTACAGCGGACTGTCAGAAAAAAGCTTACTCAACAGTTCAGGGGCAGATGCGACATAAGCCGCATCTGCCCCTGCTTCGAGCAATCTCTGCTGCAGGTCTACACCGGGTACGCCCCGTTCTTCGTGTCCGCAGCCTTTGCGTCCACGCCGGTCTGCTGTGCCTCCCGGTACTTGAAGAAATCGGTGGCAACCTGCGGGAACAGCGCGTAGGAGAGAATATCCTCGTCCTGCTGCTTGTACTGGCGCATCTCCGCCTCGATCTTGTGAAGCTCCGGCTCGATCAGATCCGCCGGACGGCAGGTGATGGCCTCGGCCTTCTCCTCCTCGGAGAGCACCTTATTGACAACCTCCGGGTCAAACGGCTTTACGGTCTGTCCGTACTTGCCCTGTAATATGCCCTTGGTCTCCTTCGTCGCAACCTTGTAGCGCTCTCCCATCAGCACGTTGAACACGGCCTGGGTTCCCACAATCTGGGACGACGGGGTGACAAGAGGCGGCTCGCCCAGGTCTTTTCTTACCCGCGGCACTTCCTTCAGTACTTCCTCGTACTTGTCCTCCGCACCCTGCTCCTTGAGCTGGGAGATCATGTTGGAGAGCATGCCGCCCGGCACCTGGTAGCGCAGCGTCTGAATGTTGACGCCAAGCACCTTCGGGTTTAACAGGCCGCTCTTTAACGCCTCCTCCCGAAGCGGCGCAAAGTAGTCCGCGATCTCCGCCAGCAGATTCTGGTCAAGGCCCGTGTCGTAAGGGCTTCCCTTAAAGGTCTCCACCATAACCTCTGTCGCAGGCTGGCTCGTTCCGAGCGCGAACGGGCTCATGGCCGTATCCACAATGTCGCAGCCCGCCTCCACGGCCTTGAGCAGCGTCATGGACGCAACGCCCGAGGTGTAGTGGGTGTGCAGCTCGATCGGAATGTCCACAACGGACTTGAGCGCCTTCACGAGACGGTCCGCCTCATACGGCACAAGAAGGCCCGCCATGTCCTTGATGCACAGGGAGTTGGCCCCCATGTCCTCGACCCGCTTTGCCATGTCGGTCCAGTAGTCCAGCGTGTAGGCGTCTCCCAGCGTGTAGGAGAGGGCCACCTGCGCGTGTCCCTTCTCCTTGTTCGTCGCCGTAACCGCGGTCTGCAGGTTGCGCAGATCGTTTAAGCAGTCGAAAATACGGATGATGTCGATGCCGTTTGCGATGGATTTCTGCACGAAATACTCCACCACGTCGTCGGCGTAAGGGCGGTATCCGAGAATGTTCTGCCCGCGGAAGAGCATCTGCAGCTTCGTATTCTTAAATCCGGCCCGCAGCCTGCGCAGTCTGTCCCACGGATCTTCCTTCAGAAAGCGGAGGGACGCGTCAAATGTGGCTCCGCCCCAGCACTCCACCGCGTGGTAGCCCACCTGATCCATTTTGCCGATGATCGGAAGCATCTGTTCGGTGGTCATGCGCGTCGCGATCATCGACTGATGCGCGTCGCGCAGAATTGTCTCGGTAATCTTTACCGGTTTTGCATTTATATCTGCCATGAAATTAACCTCCATCCTACCTTACGTTCTGTCTTAGTTAAATACCGAAAATCGCCATAAAGCATCCGGCCGCAACAGCCGTTCCGATAACGCCGGCAACATTCGGCCCCATCGCATGCATGAGCAAAAAGTTCGTCGGGTCCTCCTCCGCTCCCACCTTCTGGGAAACGCGGGCGGCCATCGGCACGGCAGAGACGCCGGCGGAGCCGATCAGAGGATTGATTTTGCCTCCGGTAATCAGGCATAACAGCTTGCCGAACAGCACGCCGGCAGCCGTTCCCACCATAAACGCCACAAGACCGAGTATAACGATCTTGATGGTGCTCCAGTTTAAGAACGCCTCCGCGCTGGTCGTCGCGCCCACCGAGGTGCCGAGTAAGATGACAACAATGTACATAAGCGCATTGCTGGCCGTCTCCGTGAGCTGTCTGACAACGCCGGACTCCCGGAAGAGATTGCCCAGCATCAGCATACCCACAAGGGGAGCCGTCGTAGGAAGCAGCAGGCAGACGACAACCGTAACGACAATCGGGAAGAGTATCCGCTCCAGCTTGCTCACCGGACGCAGATTCTGCATCTTGATTGCCCGCTCCTTCTTCGTCGTGAGCAGCTTCATAATCGGAGGCTGAATGACGGGAACGAGCGCCATGTACGAGTACGCCGCCACCGCGATCGGCCCCATAAGCCCGGACTGACCAAGCTTACCTGCAAGGAAGATGGACGTCGGTCCGTCCGCGCCGCCGATGATGGAGACGGCAGCCGCGGCCTTGTCGTTGAATCCGAGTCCGATGGCGAGGAAGTAGGCGCTGAAAATACCGAACTGCGCCGCCGCTCCCATCAGAAAGCTGATCGGATTTGCGATCAGCGGTCCGAAGTCCGTCATTGCGCCGACGCCCAGGAAAATCAGCGACGGCAGGATGGACCACTCATCCAGTGCATAGAAATAGTAAAGTAAACCGCCCACGCCGTTGCTCGTCTGCTCCGGACTTGCGATAATGTCCGGATAGATGTTGACCAACAGCATACCAAACGCAATCGGAACTAACAGTAACGGCTCAAACCCTTTCTTAATCGCCAGGAAAAGAAAAACGAACGCCACAATAATCATGGCATAGTTTCCCCAGGTCAGGTTAAAAAAGGCCGTCTGGTGCAGGAGGTTCATAAGTGTCTCACCTACATAACCCATGATAAAATTCCTCCCTGGCCTAGTTTAAAGTTGCAAGTAATGCGCCGGACTCAACGGCGTCGCCGACGGAAACGTCAATGGAAGCCACCGTTCCGTCGGACGGAGCCACAACCGGCGTCTCCATCTTCATAATCTCGAGAACGAGAATCGCATCGCCCTTCTTCACGGCGTCTCCCGCCTTCTTCTCAATCTTGAACACCTTTCCGGCCGCGCCGGCTTCGATCTTAACGCTGCCCGCCGCAGATGCAGGGGCCGCAGGGGCAGGTGCCGCCGGTGCAGGGGCCGCTGCAGGCCGTACCGGAGCCTGCGCCCGGGCAGGAGCCGCTGCCCCGTTCTCCTCCACCGTGACATCGTACACATTTCCGTTCACTGTAATTGTATAATTTTTCATGAAATCAATCCTCCTGAATTCTCGTCTATATCGTTGATCCGTCCGCTATCTGCGGCGAATGGAGCGCACTATAAAATCGCTTGCCGGCATACCTGTGTCCGCCGCTATCGCCGCCGCGATAACCGCCACAAGCTCCGTGTCGTCGGAGACTGCCGCCGGCGCAGCCGCAGGCACGGGAACCGCCGCCGGTGCAGGCTGCGGTGCTCTCTGCGGCGCCGCCTGCTCCTTCTTTTGCTTCTTTTTCTTCTCCAGGTACGGGAAGATGTTAAAGCCTGCAATGATCAGGCTGATTAAAACAAGCACAAGGAATACGATGCTCACGGAGATCACCGTGTTCATGCCCGCCTTCGACATCTTCTCACCCATCGAGTAGATCGGCTCCAGCGTAAGCCCGGTAACTTCCATCGAATAATAAGTGTAGACGACCTGGAAATCAACCGACCGCTTCTCAAAGGTCAGGGTAATGTCGGATGTCAGTGTGTTTCCGGCCTTCTCCACGGAAAAGCTATCCTCCACAATCTCTTCAAATTCCCCGTACTCCTCCGTCAGCTCCATCCAGCGCACGCCGGCCATGATCTGCTCCTCGGTAAAGCCGTAGTTTACGGCCAGCGCCTCGATCAGATCCGCCGTAATATCCGCCTCCGTAAATCCGTTCTCCGTATAGAAGGAGGCAAGCTGCGCCGCCGTGGTCGCATTCTGGTAAGCCTCCGTCTCAAGCTCCTCATAAGAACGCCCGTTGTAATCCACGGCAGTCGGATCTGTCCCACAGGCGCCGAGCATCAGCATCACCATGAGCGTGCAGAGCGCCAAAGCTATTCTCTTCTTCATAAAACTTCACCTTTCTACTTGATACCGTGCTTTTTCTCCGGCGCAGCAGCCGACTTTGTGTAGAGCATCTCAAACGCAGCCACCAGATATTTTCTCGTGTCGGCCGGCTCCACGATGCGGTCCACATAGCCTCTTTCTGCTGCTGCCTGTACGGAAGCCTGCAGCTTGCCGTAGGCTGCGGTCTGCTTCTCAAGCTCCACGGCATCCGCATCCGGGTACATGATCTTTGCAGCCATCGCCGCGTCCATCATGCCGATCTTCGCATTCGGCCACGCGAACACGAGATCCGCGCCGATGGATCTGGAATTCATGGAGACGTAAGCGCTGCCGAAGGCCTCCCCCGTGATCAGGTTCACCCTGGCGCAGGTCGCGTCCGCGAAAGCACAGGTCATGCGGGCCATTGCCTTTGCCAGATTCTTCTCCGCGCACATGGTGCTGCAAAAGCCGCTCACGTTTGTGAGGGTGAGCACCGGAATGGAAAATGCGTCGCAGAAGCGGACGAACTCCGCCGCCTTGCTGCAGCCCCTTGCGGTGAGGACTCGCTTATACTCCTTCGTCTTCTCTCCCTGCGCGTCGTAGACCTCGCAGCAGTTGGCAACCGCACCCACCGTCATGCCGTTAAGCTTGATAAAGCCGGTCACCATGTCCCCCGCGTAAGCTGCCTTTGTCTCAAAAAAGATGCTGTCGTCCGAGATCTCTGCCAGAAGGTAGTGCGGGTCGCCCTTCATCTGCTCCATGCTGCTGCACGCCCGGTTCAGATCATCCTGGCAGTCCTCCGTGTAGCCGTCGGCCTCGTTGTTGTGCGGAAGCATGCCCACAAGCCGGCGGATACCCGCCATGATCTCCTCCTGTGAGCCGACAAAGTCCACGCAGCCGTTGTGCTCGCTCTGGAACGCGGCGTCCGCCGTGTCACACTTGTCCAGGCGGTTTTTTGCAATGCAGTCCGGGGAGCTGACGAACATTCTGCCCTTCTTCTCCTCGATAAACACGAAATCGCACAGCGCCGGGATAACGGAAAGTCCGCCGCCGCAGTTTCCGAACACGCCGCAGATCTGCGGCACGACGCCGGAGGCCATGGCAGCCTTCGCATAGATCTGTCCGAAGCCGTCCAGCGCGTCCACGGACTCCTGAAGCCGCATACCGCCGCAGTCAATCAGCCCGATCACCGGAGCGGCCATCTTCATCGCCATATCGTAGACCGCGGCAATCTTCTTCGCGTGCATCTCACCGATGGTACCGTTTAACACGGACGCGTCCTGGCTGTAGATAAAGACCAGACTGCCGTCAATCAGGCCGTGGCCGGTAATGACGCCGTCCGAAGGAGATTTCTCTGCCGCAAGATTGAAATCCGTGCTGCGGGCGGTTACGAGAGAACCAATCTCCATGAAGCTGCTCCCATCGACCAGTCCGGCAATTCGCTGCATTGCCAGACTTTCATTGTTACTACTCATCTTATGCCCTCCATCTATTAAAATATAAAAACAAAAATTCCGCTATTATGATTGTATATCATTTCCATTTTGAAATCAACCATATTGTTAAAAATTTCACTATAATTGTCAAAGCGTAAGAAACGTATCCCAAACCGCCCGCAGAAAACGCCTGAAATTCCAGTCTTTGATCTCCTCCGCCGCACAGATGTCAAAGGTGTAGAGATCCTCTCCGCCCACCTGGTAATAGATTTTTCCAAGCACATCCCCCTCCTTCACCGGAAGCGTCACCTTCTCTGCAAATTCCCGGCGCACAACAGCGTCGTCCCAGTCCGCCTTTAAAAACGTCATCTCCGCCGGCCCGTTGTCCACATAGAGAGACAGGGAGGCTCTCCGGCCCCACTCCACAAGCTTTTCGTTCTTGCAGCCGCGCCCGATCTCGATGCCCTTAAGATCCAGCGCCTTTTCGTCCGCCGTGTACAGATGGTAATTGTCCATCCCGTACCCGAACAGCTTTTTGGCGTCCGCCCACTTGTAATTTTTATTGTTCGGCCAGCCGCAGGCCAGAAGCGCGATGCAGTAGCGCCTGCCGCCGTCCTCCACCGCCGCCACATAGCAGTAGCCGGCTTTTGCCGTGTAGCCGGTCTTTCCGGTGATGACGCCATCCATCATATTAAACAGGTTGTTGTGATTGTTCACGGTGTAGGATTTGCCCGCACCGTCGGAGAAGGTGTAGCTTTTCGTCTGGGTAAGCGCAAGAAAGGTGTCGCTGACCGGAGATTCAAAGGCGCAGTAGCGCATAATCAGGCACAGATCGTAGGCCGTCGTGTGGTGCTCTCCCCCCTCGTCCTCCTGATCCAGCCCGTTTGGCGTGACAAAGTGCGTGTCCGTACAGCCAATCTCTTCTGCCTTCTCGTTCATCAGTTCGGCAAAGGCCTCTTTTGAGCCGCTCACATGCTCTGCGATGGCCACGGCGCAGTCGTTGTAGGACTCAAGCATCAGCCCGTAGAGCAGATCCAGCATGTAAAACTGATCCCCGGCCTTCATCCCAAGATGCACCTTCGGCTGGGACGCCGCATATTCGGACGCCGTCACCAGCTCTGCGCTTTTTCCGCTCTCCAGCGCCAGAATACACGTCAGAATCTTTGTGGTGCTGGCGTTTGCCATGGCGTTCGTCTCGTCCTTGCCGTAGAGAATCCTTCCGCTGCTTCCGTCGATCAGCGCGCAGGATCTGGCGTAGAGCTCACGCTCAGGCAGCTCCACCGGCTCCTTTTTGGCAGAATCGCCGCCCCCGCTCTTTTGTTCCGTCTCCTCCCCGAAAACCGCCTCATTTCCAATCGGTCCCGCACTGAAACAGAAAGCAACAGCCAGGGCGAGAAATAGTCCCGCCAGTTTTTTTGTCAGCTTATTATTTTTGATCCGATCCATAGTTTTCCCCACAAAAAATAACCATATATATTTACAAAATATATATGATTATTGAAAAGTGTCCTATTCCTAAAATGTCCGGCTCCTAAATATCCAGCTGCACATGCATCTCCGCCTCCGCCTCCTGCTTGAACTCCTCGATCTGAACCGCGGAGAGCACCGGAAGCTCGTCCACCGAGTGCACGCCGAAGCTTCTCAAAAACTCCTCCGTCGTCCCGAACAAAAGGGGGCGGCCAGGCGCTTCGAGCCTGCCCAGCTCGCACACAAGCCGGTACTCTACAAGCTTGTTGACCGCGTGGTCGCTGGAGACGCCGCGGATCTTTTCGATCTCCGCCTTCGTCACCGGCTGCTTGTAGGCGATGATGGAGAGGGTCTCCAGCAAAACATCGGTGAGAACCCTCTTTTTCGGCTGCCTGGCAATGCGGATCAGATACTCGTACATCTCCGTCTTCGTGCACATCTGATAAGCGCCGTCCAGCTCCATAATGGTCACGCCCCGGCCCGCCGCATCCCACTCTCTTTGCATCTCCTCGATGATTGCGCGGGTTTTGTCCCTGTCCAGCTCCAGCCCCCCGGAAAGCCGCTCCAGCTCCACGGACTCCCCCATCGTAAAGAGTACGGCTTCTATAATCGCTTTGTAGTTCTTTTCTTCCATTCCATAATTCCCTGTTTTATTCTATGACCGGCCTGTGTCCGGCTTACGCGGCAATTTTGGAGTCGATAAGAATATCGTCAAAAATATGCTCCTGCGTAATGGTCAGCCTGCCCATCTTCATAAGCTCCAGAATTGCCAGAAAGGTGACGATAATCTCCACCTTGCCGTACTGCGCCTCCAGAAGGCCGCGAAACGAAAAGTGCCGGTGAGTCTTTGCATATTCCGAAAGCTCCTCGATCCGGTCCTCAAGAGACATCTCCTCCTTCTCGATCCGGCCGAATTTCGAGCGCACCGGGTCCACACGGTCTCTCTGTTTTTGCATAATGCTCTTGAAAATCACGTTGAGCTTCGCCAGCGTCAGGGAGGACACAAGCTCCTTTACATCCACCGGCTCCTCATAGGCCATCACCTCAAGAGGAATCGTCGGCGCCTTGAACATCACACGCTGGGCGTCGATCTGGCGGTCCTTAAGCTCAAGCGCCATGCACCGGTACATCTTGTACTCCAGAAGCTGCTGTACCAGCTCCGCCCGCGGGTCCGTCTCCTCCTCGTCCTCACTCTCCTTTGACGGCAGAAGCATCCGCGACTTGATATCGATTAACGTCGCCGCCATCACGAGAAACTCGCTCAGCACGTCCAGATCCTGCCTCTTCATCTCGGCGATGTACTCCATGTACTGGGCCGTGATCTCCACGATCGGTATGTCGTAGATATTGACCTTGTTCTTATCCAGCAGGTACAAAAGCAGATCCAGAGGACCCTCAAACACCTGCAGCTTTACAGACAGATCCATCCCTTCTCCCCCTTTTTCCTCCAATAAAAAACCGACCCGGTTATCATAACACGACGGCCGGCAAAATTCAAGCTGCTTAAAAATATGCGTTCTCTATAAAAGCGGCGCAAAGAGACGCAGGACGCCGAAAAACAGCCGCACAATGCGGTGGTAGCTCTCGGCCCGCTCAAGCGGCACCGGCCGGCTCTTTTCAAAGGCGGAGAGCGCGTCAGACTTCACCTGCATCACCGCCTCTGTCTCATACATAAAGACGCCGCACTCAAAATGCAGATAGAGGCTTCGGTAGTCCAGATTGATGGTTCCCACCGCCGCATACTGATCGTCAACCACAAAGCATTTGGAGTGAATAAACCCCGGCGTGTACTCAAAGATCTTAACACCGCCCTTCACAAGGGGCGCGTAGTTCGCCCGGGTCAGCAGATACACCAGCTTCTTGTCCGGTATGGCCGGGACGACAATGCGGACGTCAACCCCGGACTTCGCCGCGTTGACAAGGGCTGTCGTCATCTCCGTTCCAAGAATCAGGTAGGGCGTAAAAATATAAATATAGCTTCTGGCGTGGGCGATCAGGTTCAGATAAACGTTCTCCCCGGTGTCCTCCCGGTCCATCGGAGAATCACCGTAGGGCTGGATAAAGCCGGCCCCTTGCCTCCGGTTTTCGCCCTCTTTTTCCGACATCCGATACTTTGTACAGTCCTCCGGGCAGCCCGTCGTGTAAGTCCACATCTCCAGAAACATCGTTGTAAAGCTCCTCTCACAGTCCCCCGTCATCCGAAGTCCCGCGTCCTTCCAGTAGCCGAACCGCACCTTCTGGTTGATATACTCGTCCGCCAGATTGAAGCCGCCGGTGTAGGCGATGCGGCCGTCTATGACCGTGATTTTCCGGTGATCCCGGTTGTTCATAACAACGGACATCACCGGCCGGAAGGGATTGAAGCAGGCGCAGTGGATGCCCTTCTCCTGCAGCGTGCGGCTGTAGTGGGGAGGCAGCGTCCGGATACAGCCGAAGTCGTCGTAGATAAGCCGGACAAGCACGCCCTCCTTCGCCTTTCGCTCGAGAACCGCAAGGATGGAGTCGAACATCACCCCGGTCTCAATGATAAAGTACTCCATGAAAATAAATTTTTCGGCGCTCAAAAGGTCCTCAAGGAGCTGCGGAAACAGCGCCTCTGCGCTTTCGTAGTAGCGGCAGCTGTCCTCCCGGTACAGCGGAAATCCCGCGTAATTTGTAATGTAGTACGACTGCTTTGCCGCATAGCAGTTTCTTTCTTTAAGCGCTTCCCTCACGCCGGGCTCCTCCGTCCGAAACGGGGCAAAGGCCTCCGACACCCTTACCATCTTCCTCCTTGTCCGCTTCGTGACTTCTGACCGGCCGAATATATAGTAGGCCGGAATTCCGAAAATCGGCAGAAACAGTATCAGAAATGTCCAGGACAGCTTGAAGGACGTGCGCATATCCTTGTTGACGATATTGAGCGCGATGAACACGGCAACGATTTCCAGAATCAGGTTAACAATCGAGTTCGCCTTCGTCGCACCGTACACAAGGTACACAAGCCAGCCAAATTGCAGGCAGATCATAAGTGTTCCGATTGTCAGTTTTCCAAACAGTCTGTTCACAAAGCGTTTCATGCTTTTTCCTCCAGGTACATTTTATAACAACTCCATCAAATTATCAACCTTGAGTATTCCCCAGGCAGGTCCCCGGCGTTCCTTTCCGACAACAAGCGACTCGTAGAGCTTCAGTTTCAGGTGTTCCGGCCGAAGATGCGGACTTTTCTCCAGCGCCAGAGCAAGCGCTCCGCAGACGATGGGGGTGGCCATGGAAGTGCCGCTCTTTTGCACGTACTGATTGCCGTGATTGCTTAAGCTCAGTATATTCGTCCCCGGCGCAAGAATCTCGGGCTTTACGATACAGCAGCCCGTCGGCCCTTTTCCGCTGTAGCCCTTAGGCATGTTCCGCCCGCCCCGCTCGTCGTCGCAGGCGCCGACGGTGATCACCTTGCGGGATATGCCGGGCACCGTGATGGAGCCCTCCCTGGGCCCGTTGTTGCCGGCTGCGGTCACCACCGTCACGTTGTTGTCCCACAGCTCCTCAAGGCCGCTCATAATCTCACTCTGCGCCTCGTTGTCTGCTCCCTGCAGAAAGCCCACCGAGAAATTAAGAAGCCGTATCCCGTAAATCGCCCGGTTTTTCTTCACCCAGTCCAGCGCGTCCAAAACCCGCTCCGTCACGCCGTTTCCCGCTCCGTCCAGCACCTTTAACACCACAAGCTCCGCTCCCGGCGCCATCCCCCGGACAAGCCCGCGGCTGCATGTGCCGTCGCCGCAGAGAATTCCCGCCACATGGGTGCCGTGGCCGTTGTCGTCGTGGCACTCCTGCCTCTCTCCCATAAAATTCCGAAACGCCGCCACCCGCCGGTGCAGATCCCGGTGGGGAAACACGCCGGTATCCAGCACCGCGATTCTTACGCCCTTTCCCGTGTAGCCCCTTCGATATACTTCCTCTGCCTGTACCAGATTTCTGACATGGTTCATGTTCGCCTGTTCCTTTACCCACCAATCCCATTCCTGTTATCATATGATTGGGGACACAAAAAGGAACCCGCATTCACGGGTTCCCTGACAAAACAGACTGCAGACTATTTTGCTGCAGGAACGTCCTTGATGGAGAAGCTGATTCTGCCCATCTTATCTTT
>CATJJD010000289.1 GCA_949740385.1 uncultured Lachnospiraceae bacterium | reverse complement strand
GCCCCACGGTGGCCGAGGTGGCCAAGGAGCTGGACATGACGGTGGAATACCTTCAGGAGATTCTAGCCCTGGAGAAAGTGGCCAAGAAGGGGGAGCGGGCCAAGCAGCGCCTGGCTGAGGCCAACCTCCGTCTGGTGGTCTCCATCGCCAAGCGGTACGTGGGCCGGGGGATGCTCTTTTTGGATTTGATTCAGGAGGGCAATCTGGGTCTGATCAAGGCGGTGGAAAAGTTTGACTACCGCAAGGGCTACAAATTCTCCACCTACGCCACCTGGTGGATTCGTCAGGCCATCACAAGGGCCATTGCGGACCAGGCCCGCACGATCCGCATTCCGGTGCACATGGTTGAGACCATCAACAAGCTGATCCGGGTCAGCAGGCAGCTTCTGCAGGAGTTGGGGAGAGAGCCGGCGCCGGAGGAGATCGCGGAGGTGATGAACATGCCGGTGGACCGGGTGCGGGAGATTTTAAAGATTTCCCAGGAGCCGGTCTCTCTGGAGACGCCGATCGGAGAGGAGGAGGACTCCCACCTGGGCGATTTCATTAAGGACGACAACGTGCCGGTGCCGGCGGACGCGGCGGCCTTTACGCTTCTTAAGGAGCAGCTGGAGGAGGTGCTCAACACACTGACGGAGCGGGAGCAGAAGGTGCTGACGCTGCGCTTCGGCCTTGAGGACGGCAGGGCCCGCACCCTGGAGGAGGTGGGCAAGGAGTTCAACGTCACAAGAGAGCGCATCCGCCAGATCGAGGCGAAGGCGCTGCGCAAGCTCCGCCATCCGAGCAGAAGCCGAAAGCTTAAGGATTATCTGGAGTAAGGCCATGAAGCTTTCCGGGCGGATGAGGGCGGTTGCCGGGCTTGTTCGTGTCTGCGGCGTGCTGGCGGACGTGGGGACGGACCACGGCTATGTGCCGATTGCCCTGGTGGCGGAGGGAAAGGTGCGTTGTGCAATCGCCATGGATATAAAGGAGGGGCCCCTTTCGAGGGCCAGGAAGAACATTGCGGACAGCCGGATGGAGGATCGGATTAAAACCAGGCTCTCGGACGGCGTCAGTGCGCTTGCGGCGGGGGAGGCGGACTCGATTCTCATTGCGGGGATGGGGGGCCGGCTTGTGGTGCACATTCTTGCTTCGGGGGCCGCGGTGTGCCGGAGCGCGGAGGAGCTTATTTTACAGCCGCAGTCGGATCTGCGGAGGGTGCGGGAATATCTGAGACAAAACGGCTATCGGATTGCGGAGGAGGATATGGTGTGGGAGGACGGTAAGTACTATCCGATGCTTCGCGCCCTGCCGGGTGAGGCAAAGACGCAGAAAGATCCGGCCGATCCTGTCATAACGGCGGCGTGTGATATTTACGGCCCGCTGCTTCTTGCGGGGAAGCATCCCGTGCTGCGGCGCTTTCTGGACGAGAGGAAAAGGCAGCTTGCGGGCGTGCTTGACAGGCTTTTGCGTCAGCCGGATTCGGAGGCGGCTGCGGAGCGCATACGACAGCTTGGGCAGGAGCTTTTGTACTGTGAGACCGCGCAGAAAATATTGGGGGAGGGTTAGAAATGCAGGAATTTGAAGTGAATCTGGAGGTGGCGCCGGGGTGCATGGCGCGCGTGGGGGTGTCGGAGAAAACGTATCTCTATGAGCTTGCAAAGCAGTGTCAGAACAACTATGCCGATCCGATCATGCTGGCGGTGGTGGACGGAAGGCTGCGGGAGCTGTGCAAAAAAATTACAAGGCCCTGCAGCGTGTCATTTCTCACCATGACGAGCAGAGACGGCAAGCGTACATACCGCAGGAGCGTGACGCTTCTGATGCAGAAGGCGGTTTATGACCTGTGGGGAAAGAGCGTGCAGGTACGGGTATTTTACTCGCTGGGACAGGGCTATTACTGTGAGCTGGAGGGCTGCGAGAATACGGCGGACCGCTTAAAGGAGCTGGAGGCCGCCATGCTAAGGCTTGCGGAATCCGATATTGCGATCGAAAAGCACAGTGTGAAATCCCAGGAGGCGGAGGCGATGTTTGAGCGGTACGGGATGCGCGACAAGGCGAGACTTCTGTACTACCGCAGAAGCTCCCGGGTGAATCTGTACCGGATCGGGGATATGGAGGACTATTTTTACGGGTACATGGCTCCTTTTACCGGGCTTTTGAAGACGTTTGCCCTGGAGCCTTACGGCGAGGGCTTTGTGCTGCGCTTCCCGGATAAAAAGGGGGATGTGGCGGAACCGGTAAACACGTCCGAAAAGCTCTATCACACGCTGCGGGAGTCCCGAAGCTGGAGCCGGATGCTCGGCATCGGAACCGTGGGCGCGCTGAACGACGCCATTGCGTCCGGACGGGGCAGCGAGGTGATTCTTCTGCAGGAAGCGCTGATGGAGGAGCGGATCGGGGCGCTGGCGGAGATGATCGCGGAGCGCCGCACGCAAAAGGACGGCAGTGCCGGCATCCGTTTTATTATGGTTGCGGGCCCCTCCTCCTCGGGTAAAACATCCTTTTCCAACCGTCTGTCCATCCAGCTTCGGGCGAAGGGTCTGTGCCCTCATCCGATCGGGCTGGACGACTACTATGCGGACCGGGAGAAGTGCCCGAGGGACGAGAACGGCAACTTTGACTTCGAGTGTCTGGAGGCGCTGGATGTGGCGCTGTTCAACAGAGATATGACGCGGCTTTTAAAGGGCGAGGAGGTGGAGCTTCCGTCCTTCAATTTCAAGACCGGAAAGAGAGAGTACCGGGGCAGGCGCCTTGCGCTGGCGGAGGATGATATTCTCGTGATCGAGGGCATTCACGGGCTCAACGACAGACTCTCTTACTCCCTGCCGCAGGAGAGTAAATTCCGGATCTATATATCGGCGCTGACACAGCTGAATATTGACGAGCACAATCCGCTTCCGACCACGGACGGCAGGCTGCTGCGCCGCATTGTCAGGGACGCAAGAACCCGCGGAACCAGCGCAAGAGAGACGATTGCCATGTGGGACAGCGTGCGGAAAGGGGAGGAGAAGTACATTTTCCCGTTCCAGGAGAGCGCGGACGTGATGTTCAACTCGGCGCTTCTCTACGAGATTGCGGTGCTCAAGGTGTACGCGGAGCCTCTGCTGTTTCAGATTACGAGAGACTGCCCGGAGTACTTTGAGGCGAAGCGGCTGTTAAAGTTTCTGGACTATTTTCTGCCGCTCCCGGCGGAGGGGATACAGCAGAGCTCCCTCGTGCGGGAATTTGTGGGAGGAAGCTGCTTCCATGTGTAGGGGAAGCAGCTTCCTGTATGGAATATAAGAACGGCATACAAAAAGCAGTCTCCTTATGACATGAAAGAACGGGATGCGGCAGGTACAGCTCCCGGCTTCAATAAGTGCAGAATGATCCGGGCCTGTCCTGTAAAGTTCCTTCTGTCCGGCAGCCTGAAATTGCGGAATTCAATCACCGAATTCCGCAGTTTTTATTTGACATACCCTCCTGCGGGATATAAAATAGTTACATATATATTGTATATTGTGGCGAAGCGGCATGAAAAATACGGTAAGGAAGGAGGTACAGCTGTGAAGGCAGATCTGCTTGAATTGGTGAAGACGAATAACCTGTGCGTTGGCTGTAATAAATGTATCAGCGTCTGCAGCTGCGTCGGTGCGACCATTGCAAATGAAAATGAGGAGGGGCAGAACATTATCGATGTGGACGGCAGCAAGTGCATTGCCTGCGGGGCATGCTTCGATGCCTGTGAGCACAATGCCAGGGAGTACGCGGACGACACGGAGGCCTTTTTTGAGGCGTTAAAGAGGGGCGAGAAGATCACGCTGCTGATTGCGCCGGCTTTTCCGGCCAACTATCCTCTGGAGTACGAGACGGTGCTCGGAGGCCTTAAGGAGATGGGAGTGCGGCGCATGATCAGCGTCTCTTTCGGCGCGGACATTACGACCTGGGCATACCTGAACTACATCGAAAAGTACGATTTTAAGGGCGGAATCTCACAGCCCTGTCCCGCTGTGGTAAGCTATATCGAGCGATACATTCCAGAACTGATTCCAAAGCTCTTCCCGGTGCAGAGCCCTGTGATGTGTGCGGCAATATACATCCGAAAGGTGCTGGGGATTACGGACAGACTTGCCTTTATCAGTCCATGCATTGCCAAGAAGCTGGAGATGGAATCCGAGCGCGGCCATGGCATGATTTCTTACAATGTTACGTTTGAGCATCTGATGAAATATGTGAGAGAGCGGCATATTTTCGGACCTTCCTGCAAAGACGAAATTGAATACGGCCTGGGGGCGGTTTACCCGATGCCCGGCGGCTTAAAGGAGAATGTGTACTGGTTTCTCGGAGAGGACGTGCTGATCCGTCAGGTGGAGGGGGAGAAGCACATGTACCGGTACCTGGAGAATAATAAGGACCGGATCGCGGAGGGGAAGACGCCGTACCTGTTTATCGATGCCTTAAACTGCAGCGAGGGCTGCATTTACGGGACGGCCATCGAGCCGGAGAAGAGCGGGACAGACGATAACCTGGCGGAGATTATGCGGATTCGCGCCGCCAGCAAAAACGACAGGCCGGGCCACGCCTGGTCGAGACGGCTGTCTCCGAAGAAGCGCTTAAAGCAGCTTAACCGGCACTTTGCAAAGCTGGACTTAAACGACTATCTGTGTACATACAAAGACTGTTCGAAGGAATGCGCATACGAGCTGCCGGATTCGTCTCAGCTTGAGGCCATATACCTTGACATGAAAAAGACGACGAAGAGCTCCAGAGAGATCAACTGCAGCTGCTGCGGCTACAGCACCTGCTACGACATGGCAGTTGCGATCCACAACGGCTTCAACCACCGGCAGAACTGCATCCACTATATCAAGACGGAGGTCGAGGTGGAGAAGGACCGGGCGGTGGAGCTGACCGCGGAGGTGGAGAGAGAGCGGGATACGCTGTCCGAGCAGCAGAACCGGATTGTGGCCGCGGTGTCGGACATCAACATGCAGTTTGAGTCGGTCAACCAGGCGGTCAGCGATATGGCGGCGGGCAACAACAGCAGCGCGGAGGAGTGTACGGACATCTCGAACCGGATGGCGGACGTGACGGATTTCTGCCGCCAGCTAAGCGACACCATGCAGAAGGTGAACGCGTTTGTCCACGAGCTGACGGACAACAATAAGGAGATCGTCTCCATCGCCTCACAGACGAACCTGCTGGCGCTCAACGCGTCCATAGAGGCGGCGAGAGCCGGCGCGGCGGGAAGGGGCTTTGCCGTCGTGGCGGACGAGATCAACCACCTTGCTACAAGCTCCGGGGAGACGGCGTCAAGGAGCAACGTGGCCCAGGGCAGGATCGTATCCGCCATCGAGGAGATTATGGCAGAGACGGACCACCTGCTCAAAGTGATCGGGGAGGTGAGCCAGCGGACCGAGAGCCTTGCGGCGGTGACGGAGGAGATCGCGGCGTCCGCGGAGATGATTACCGTCTCCTCCAATCAGGTGAAGGCGAGACTGCAGGAGCTGCTGTCGTAAAAAGCATTTGCATAAGATACGAATCTGTGTTATGATAACGTGGCATTGTGCAGGACAGGTGATCGCGGCTGCAGCAGGAGAAATCCCGCAGCTGAGGAAAGTCCGGGCTTCACAGGGCAGGGATGCCGGTTAACGGCCGGTGGAGGACACTCTAAGGAAAGTGCAACAGAAAGCAAACCGCCGCAGCCACTGCGGTAAGGGTGAAAGGGCAGTGTAAGAGACTACCGCTCTCCTGGTAACAGGGGAGGCATTGTAAACCCCATCCGAAGCAAGACCGAAACAAAGCGATGACGTGGCCCGCCAGCTTTAGGTAGGTCGCTCGAGGCGGCTGGCGACAGCCGTCCCAGACAGATGATCACCCAACGACAGAACCCGGCTTATCGTCCTGCGCAGTGCATGCTTTGCGGGAACGATTTGTATAAACAGATTCTAAACTCTTTCTTAAAAGACAATACGTCTATTGACGCGCCGCGTTTTGGAGAGTAAGATGCTACTTATAGCACCGGTTTAGGGTGCTTTAAGTAGCATATTTTTACGAAAATCTGAATGGAAAGCAGGCGGTTAACGATGAGAGAAAAACTGTATCGGTTTATGTCCGGAAGAAACGGGATGGATGAGCTTTCGCGCATGGAATCCTGGCTTGTTCTGATCCTTCTCCTGGCGGGGGTGCTCACGAGGCTCGGCATTTTTACGGTGCTCGCGCTGATTCTCATGATTCACATGTATTTTCGTGTGTTCTCAAAGAACACGGCAAAGCGCTATGAGGAGAACCAGCGGTACGTCAATTTCCGCTACGGGCGCACGGTGCAGTGGAACCGGGCAAAAAAGCACATGGGGCAGATGAAAACCCACCGGTTTTACCGGTGTCCCGCATGTAAGCAGAAGGTGCGGGTGCCGAGAGGACACGGCAGGATCGAGATCTCCTGTCCGAAGTGCCGGGAGAAATTTATCCGCAGGTCGTAGGATGCAGTAAAGGAGAGACGAAAAATGTTCGGCTACATCAATGTAAACAGTCAGGAGCTGTCCGAGGAGAACCGGCGCATCTATGAGTCCTGCTACTGCGGGCTCTGCAGAAGCCTGCGGCAGTTCTGCGGCAAGAAGGGGCAGGCGCTTCTCAACTATGACATGACGTTTCTTGTGGTGCTTCTCACCGGGCTTTACGAGCCAAAGACCGTGCAGGCGGAATTTACCTGTGCGGTTCATCCGATGAAAAAGCGCAGCTACCGGGCCAACGCGGTGCAGGGGTACGCGGCCCAGATGAACGTGCTGCTGGCCTACTACAATCTTGTGGACGACTGGAAGGACAAAAAGAGCTACACGAAGAGGGCCTTCGCCTCCATGCTGAAAAAGGATTACGAGCGCATTGAGGAGGCCTGGCCGCGCCAGACAGAGGCGGTGGAGAGCTACATCGCAAAGCTGGCGGAGTACGAGGAGAACAGGGAAGAGAACATCGATCTTGTGGCGGGGATCACCGGCGAGATGCTGGGGGAGATCTTTGCCTGGAAAGAGGACGAGTGGTACGATGAGTTAAAGACCCTTGGCTTTTACATGGGAAAGTTTATCTACCTGATGGACGCCTACGAGGATCTCGAGGAGGATGTGAAGCGGGATGCGTACAATCCGCTGCGCTTCCTGAAGACGGAGGACAGACAGGAGTTTGAGACTCTCTGCCGGCTTATGATGACGAGCATGATGTCGGAGTGCGCCAAGTCCTTCGAGCGGCTGCCGATTCTGCTCTACGCCGATATTCTGCGCAATATTCTCTACTCCGGGGTGTGGTCGCGCTACGAGTATCTGCAGCTTAAGAATAAGAAAAAGAACCGGAAAAAGAGCGAGAACGCAAACGCAGGCGGGCACAACGATCAATAAAACCATGACAGAGGAAAAAACATGACAGATCCATATCAGGTGCTGGGCGTCGGCCGCGGCGCCTCGGATGAAGAAATCAAGAAAGCATACCGCAGCTTAAGCCGCAGGTACCACCCGGACGCCAACGTGAACAATCCGAACCGGGCGCAGGCGGAGGAGCGGTTCAAGCAGGTGCAGCAGGCTTACGACCAGATTATAAAGGAGCGCCAGCAGGGGACCTCCGGCTACACCTCCTACGGCTCCGCGGGAAATGCCGGAGGAAGGACCGCGGAGGAGGGACCTTTCGGCGGCTTCTCCGGAACGTACTATTACGGCAATGCCTGGCGCGGGGCGAAAGAGGAGCAGTCCCCGAAGATGCAGGCGGCGCTCCATTTTCTGCGCAGCAGAAGCTACGAGGAGGCGCTGCATGTGCTGGAAGAGGTTCCCTTTGCGG
This sequence comes from uncultured Lachnospiraceae bacterium, assembly GCA_949740385.1. GTDB lineage: Bacteria > Bacillota > Clostridia > Lachnospirales > Lachnospiraceae > Roseburia. The sequence goes on along the minus strand of CATJJD010000289.1, from coordinate 10,730 downwards.
AGCGAAACGGGCGCTGGTACTACTACAGCGCCGTGGCAAACCACCGGCTCGGCAACACGGTCACGGCTCTGGAGCACATCAACCGGGCGCTGTCGCTTGAGCCGAGCAACCAGGAGTACCGGCAGTTTCAGCAGAGCATGCAGTACGGCGGCACCTGGTATACGAATATGGGAAGCTCCTACGAAAGACCCTACAGCAGCTACAGCAATTTCTGCATGAGTCTTTTATGTATGCAGATGCTCTGCAGCTGCTGCTGCAGACCGTTTTAGGCCTGGCCTGCTCTGCGGGGATTTCACGCGCCTGGCCTACCGGCCGTCTGAAGAATCCGCCGCCTCCCCGGCGCTTATGTCGATGGTGCTTAGCGTCCGTCTCTTCAGGCGGGCGGCCTCGGAGGCCTTCAGCAGGTAGTTTTTGATTTCCTTCGCGTTTTTGATGTGCGCGAGGTGAAGCTCCGCGTCGGTTACGTCCCCGGTGTAGCAGATAAGCGTCGCAAGGCCGAACATGCGCTCAATCAGCGAGGTGGTGAGCTTGACGTCCTGAATCTTGTACATGTAGCAGTCGTCCTCCACCGTGTTTAACAGGCCGCAGTTTCTCGTGACAAGCCCCGGTGTGACGGTGTATTTTGTGAATGTCCACGGCAGCCCGAAGAACAGGAGGCGCTTGCGCTCCCGGTAGATCACCGCGTCCTCGTCTGCTGTGCTGTCGAATATCTTTTCCTGATCCATCCTCTGTTTCCCTCCGTTTGTATTCTCGTTTTTCAGCTATATGTATTATTGTACTGAAAAAATGTAAAATTGCAATGGATTTTCGCTTGAAATCGCCGCAGTGTTATTATATGATAGTAGAAATGCATTTTTGACAGTGTAACTGACAGTGAGGAGGAACAGGATGAGACATTTGATGAGTCCTCTGGATTTCTCGGTGGAGGAGCTGGACCGGCTTTTGGATCTGGCCGGAGACATTGAGAGAAACCAGAAGAAGTATGCCCGCGCGTGTGAGGGAAAGAAGCTTGCAGCATGCTTTTACGAGCCCAGCACCCGGACGCGGCTGAGTTTTGAGGCGGCAATGCTAAATCTCGGAGGCTCTGTGCTGGGCTTCTCCAGCGCCGATTCGTCGTCGGCGTCCAAGGGGGAGAGCATCTCCGACACGATACGGGTGATTTCCTGCTATGCGGATATTTGCGCCATCCGCCATCCGAAGGAGGGGGCGGCCCTTGTGGCTGCTCAGAAATCGGCGATCCCGGTGATCAACGCGGGGGACGGCGGCCATCAGCACCCGACCCAGACGCTGACGGATCTGCTTACGATCCGTTCCTTAAAGGGACGGCTGGGAGGCCTTACCATCGGCCTGTGCGGGGATCTGAAATTCGGGCGCACGGTGCACTCCCTCATCAATGCGCTGATCCGCTACGAGAATGTGCGCTTTGTGCTGATTTCCCCGGAGGAGCTGCGGCTGCCGGACTATATAAGAGAGGACGTGCTTGTGGCAAACGGCGTGCCTTTTGAGGAAATGGAGCGGCTGGAGGACGCCATCGGGGAGCTGGACGTGCTCTACATGACAAGAGTGCAGCGGGAGCGTTTTTTCAACGAGGAGGACTATATCCGGCTGAAAGACTACTATATTCTGACCAGAGAGAAGATGCTTCTTGCACCGTCTGACATGCTTGTGCTGCACCCGCTGCCGCGGGTCAACGAGATTTCGGTGGAGGTGGACGACGACCCCCGGGCGTCCTACTTTAAGCAGGCGCAGTACGGGGTGTATGTGCGCATGGCGCTTATTCTGACACTGCTGGACGCCGCAAAGGAGGATTCGGACAATGCTTAATATCAGCGGAATTTCCGAGGGCTTCGTCCTCGACCACATTCAGGCGGGGATGAGCCTGCAGATCTATTATGACTTAAAGCTGGACAAGCTGGACTGCCAGGTGGCGATCATTAAGAATGCCAGAAGCAACAAGATGGGCAAGAAGGATATTATCAAGGTGGAGTGCCCGGTTGAGGCGCTCGATCTGGATATTCTCGGCTTTATCGACCACGATATTACGGTAAATGTCATTCAGGGGGACCGGATTGTGGAGAAAAAGGCGCTGATGCTGCCGAAGCAGGTGCGCAACGTGATCCGGTGCAAAAACCCCCGGTGCGTCACGTCCGTTGAGCAGGAGCTGGATCAGATTTTCTTTCTTACGGACGAGGAGCGGGAAGTGTACCGGTGCAAGTACTGCGAGGAGAAGTATGTGAGTCCCGGCAAAAGGCGGAGAAAATAAAGATCGGGCAGGGCACAAAAAGGGAGGCTGCAAAATGAGCCTCCTTTTTGTGCCCTGCCTTTCGTTATGCAGCGCTCTGCGGTTTTCGCTGCGCGCATAACAGCCGTTCAAAGACAAGGCCCGCCGCCACCCAGAAAAAGAAATAGTCGAGCCGCACGACGCCCGCGATGTTGAGCAGGCTGTCGGAGTAGTCCCAGGGGCAGGCGGCAAAGAGCTTCAGGAAGCTTCCGCTTATGAATTCCCCGAGCATGATTCCGCAGGCGTAGAGTATTCCGCGGAGTGCGACAGGCCAGTATTCAATTTTCGGGTAAATGCAGCCGATCAGCGATGCCGTCCCGTAGATCGGGAACATCCAGACGGAGGTCCGCCCCATAAGACGGACGTCTCCCTGCAGCAGCGCGCCGAGGGAGGTGAAGAGTATTTCCATGCACCAGCCGGTCAGTCCGCATATGCAAAATGTTTTCCAGTTCATGCTGTCAGTATATCCGAAGCGCCGGACGGCTATACATGTCTTTCTTAAATTTTTACCGCAAAACTTGAAAAATGAGGCAAAGACATATATGATATATAAGGAGTTTTTTGGGATTTGGAGAAGAGGTCAAAATGGGGGAAGACAGAGCCGTGTACGCGAATGTGATCGTGGACATCTCCGTGGAAAAACTGGATAAGACCTTTCAGTACCTGGTACCGGAGGAGCTTAAGGATGATGTGGCCATCGGCGTGCAGGTAAAGATCCCCTTCGGAAACCGCGCCGTTACCGGTTATGTGATCGAGCTTACGGGGGAACCGGAGATCGACGTGCGGCGGATTAAGCCCATCCTTAAGGTGTGCAGCGGCGCGGTTGCCATTGAGTCGCAGCTGATCGCTCTGGCCGGGTGGATGCGCAAAAATTACGGCTCCACGATGAACCAGGCGTTAAAGACCGTGCTTCCGGTGCGGAAGAAGACCGGGCAGAAGAAGGAGCGCAGCGTGTCGCTTTGTATTTCCGCGGAGCAGGCCAGAGCGAAGCTCGCCCTCTATGAGAGCCGCCGAAACACTGCAAAGGCGCGGCTTGTGCGGGAGCTGATCGCAGAGGGCACGCTGGACTACGGCCTTGTTGTGGGACGGCTTAACGTGTCGTCTCAGACGGTGCGGGCCCTCTCGGAGCAGGGGGTTGTGCGCGTTGAGGAGAAGAGGAGCTACCGCAACCCGGTGGGGAATCTAAAGAGCGGAGAGTACCTTCTGACGCTGAACGAGAACCAGCGCCGGGTTGTTTCCGCGGTTGTCTCGGACATGGAGCGGGGGATTTTTTCCGCATATCTGGTGAAGGGGGTGACCGGCAGCGGCAAGACCGAGGTGTACATGGAGCTGATTGCCCATGTGATCGAAAAGGGGAGGCAGGCCATCGTCCTGATTCCGGAGATCGCTCTGACCTACCAGACGGTCATGCGCTTTTACGGCCGCTTCGGGGACCGGGTGTCCATCATGAATTCGAGACTGTCGGGCGGGGAGCGCTACGATCAGTTTGAGCGCGCGAAGGCGGGGGATATTGATATTATGATCGGGCCGCGCTCCGCGCTCTTTACGCCCTTTGCGGACCTGGGGCTGATTATTATCGACGAGGAGCACGAGACGTCGTACAAGAGCGAGACGGCGCCCCGCTACCACGCGAGGGATGTGGCCCGTGAGCGGGCGCGCATGTGCGGCGCTTCCCTGGTGCTCGGCTCCGCCACGCCCTCGGTGGACAGCTACTACCGGGCGAAATGCGGCAGCTACCGGCTTTTAGAGCTGTCCGAGCGGGTGGACAGCCGGCCGCTGCCCGCATGCGAGATCGTGGACATGCGAAAGGAGCTGATGGAGGGAAACCGCTCCATATTGAGCGTAAGGCTTCAGGAGCTGATGGAGGAGCGGCTTGTCCGCGGGGAGCAGATTATGCTCTTTTTAAACCGCAGAGGCGCAGCGGGCTTTATCTCCTGCAGAGCCTGCGGCAGCGTTATCAAATGCCCCCACTGCGACGTTTCTTTAAGCCTGCACATGGAAGAGGCCGGCGGCCATTCCATGGTCTGTCACTACTGCGGCTACCGGACGGCGCAGCCCGCGCTGTGTCCGGCCTGCGGCAGCAGGTACCTGGGGGGCTTTAAGGCAGGAACCCAGCGCATTGAGCAGCTGGTGCAGAAGCGCTTTCCGGCGGCGCGCACGATGCGCATGGATTTTGACAGCACCCGCACGAAGGATTCCTACGAAAAAATACTGTCGGCCTTTGCCAGCCGGGAGGCGGACATTTTAGTCGGGACGCAGATGATCGTGAAGGGGCACGATTTTCCAAACGTCACCCTTGTGGGGGTGCTGGCGGCGGACATGTCGCTGCACGTCAGCGATTTTCACGCATCGGAGCGGACCTTTCAGCTTCTGACGCAGGCCGTCGGCAGGGCGGGGCGGGGCAAGCTGCCCGGGAATGCCGTTATTCAGACCTACGCGCCGGACAATTTTGCGGTGGAGGCGGCCAGAGATCAGGATTACGACCGTTTTTACGCCAGGGAGATCGCCTACCGCAGTATGCTTTCGTACCCGCCGGTCTGGAATCTTTTGCTCATCCACTGCACGGGGGCGAAGCAGCCCGCGGTGGAGGAAGCGGCAGGGTGCGCCGCAGTGTGGCTTAAGGGACGCATTGCGGAGGAATCGGAGGAGGTTTTGCTTGTGGGGCCGGCGGACGCTTCGGTGTCGAAGGTGAACGACGTGTACCGCAAGGTGATTTACATGAAGGCGAAGCACTACGGCACGCTTGTACGCCTGAAGGACGAGACGGAGCGTTACGTGAGGGAGCAGAGCCTGTTCTCTCCCGTGACGGTACAGTTTGATTTTAATCCGGTCAGCGGATTCTGAAAAGATAAGCGATTACAGGAGGTTAATTATGGCGCTTAGAACAATTCGCGTGCAGGGAGACCCTGTGCTGAACAAGACTTGCAGAGAAGTGATGGAGATGACGCCCCGCGTCGAGATACTGATCGAGGATATGCTTGAGACGATGTACGAGGCAAACGGCGTGGGCCTTGCCGCACCGCAGGTCGGAATACTGCGCCGGGTCGTGGTGATCGACACCGGGGAGGGAGAGGGGCCTCTTGTGATGATTAACCCGAAGCTTCTGGAGAGCTCCGGCGAGCAGACCGGGGACGAGGGCTGCCTGAGCGTTCCGGGGAAGGCAGGGGTTGTGACACGCCCGAACCATGTGGTGGCCAGCTATCTGGACGAGGAGATGAAGCCCTGCGAGATTGAGGCGACGGAGCTTCTGGCCCGGGCCATCTGCCACGAGATCGAGCATCTGGACGGCCATCTGTACACGGAGAAGGTGGAGGGCGATCTGCACGATGTAGTGTATGAAGAGGAAGAGTAAGGTTACAATAAAGAAAGAAGGGGAGTGAGAGCATGAGGGTAGTGTTTATGGGAACGCCGGATTTTTCGGTCTGCACCCTTGAGGCGGTGATTGCGGCGGGCCACGAGGTTGTGCTTGCCGTGACGCAGCCGGACAAACCGAAGGGGCGGAAAAAAGCCGTACAGTTTTCGCCGGTAAAGGAGTGCGCACTGCGCCGGGGAATCGAGGTGTTTCAGCCGGCCCGCATACGGGAGGCGGCAAATGTGGAGCACCTTAAGAGCTATGCGCCGGATATTTTCATTGTGGCGGCCTTCGGGCAGATTCTGCCAAAAAGCATTCTGGAGATGGCTGAGTACGGCTGCGTGAACGTCCATGCGTCGCTTCTGCCGAAATACCGCGGGGCCGCGCCGATTCAGTGGGCCGTCATAAACGGCGAGAAGGTTACGGGCGTTACGACGATGCGCATGGATATCGGGGTGGATACGGGGGACATGATCGCAAAGCGGGAGGTGCCTCTGGCGAAGGACGAGACGGGGGGAAGCCTGTTTGAGAAGCTTGCCGCAGTGGGAGGACAGCTGTGCGTGGAGACCATGGAGATGCTGGAGAAGGGCACGGCAGAGTTCACGCCCCAAAACCACGGGGAGAGCACCCACACCTCCATGATTACGAAGGAGCTTGGCAACATCGACTGGAAAAAGCCTGCGGAGGAGATTGAGCGGTTCGTGCGGGGACTGAACCCCTGGCCCAGCGCCTACACGTACCTGGACGGCAGGTGCTTTAAAATCTGGCGCGCGGCTGTGTCGGACGAAGAGAGCGGACAGCCTGCCGGAACGATTGTCGGCAGGGGGAAGGGGCGGCTCTTTGTGCAGACCGGAAAAGGACTTCTGGAGCTTCTGGAGGTGCAGCCGGAGGGGAAGAAGCGGATGGACACCGCTGCGTTTTGCAACGGGTATGCGATTTCCGACGGAACGGTGTTAAAGAACTAGAGCCATGGCCGGTTGAATGAAAGGAGAGCTATATGTATCTGTACTGGGATTCTACTTATCTGCTTGTGATTATCGGGGCAGTCATCAGCATGATTGCTTCGGCAAGAGTGAAATCTACATTTAATAAATATTCCGGATACCGCAGTATGTCGGGGATGACGGGGGCACAGGCGGCGCAGCGCATCCTGCACGCAGCGGGAATAAACGACGTGCAGGTGCGCCATGTGTCCGGCAGCCTGACGGACCATTACAACCCGGCCAACCGGACGCTGAATCTGTCGGACACGGTGTGCAACGCAACCTCGGTTGCGGCCATCGGCGTTGCGGCCCACGAGTGCGGCCATGCAATCCAGCACGCCAGACACTATGCGCCGCTCTCTCTGCGCAGCGCCATCGTGCCGATCGCCAATTTCGGCTCGGCGCTGGCCTGGCCGATTCTGATCGTCGGCGCGCTGTTCAACAACCGGATGTCCATGACCCTCATCCACATCGGCATCCTTCTGTTTTCCTTTGCGGTGATCTTTCAGCTTGTCACCCTGCCGGTGGAGTTCAACGCTTCGATGCGGGCGATGGCCATGCTGCGGGAGCAGGGGATACTCGGGGAGCAGGAGCTTGGCATGACGGGGAAGGTGCTGCGGGCGGCGGCCCTCGCCTATGTCGCGGGGGCGCCAGCCGCGATTTTGCAGCTTCTTCGTGTGATTCTGCTGTTTGGAGGAGGAAGGCGTGACGACTAGCGGGGTAAACGTGCGCGGGCTTGCACTTTCTGTGCTGCTTGCGGTGAACGAGGATATGCAGTACAGCCATCTTGTGCTGCGGCAGGTTCTGGAAAAATACCAGTATCTGCCGAAGCAGGAGAGGGCTTTTCTCACGCGGCTGGTGGAGGGCACGCTGGAGCGGCTGCTGACGCTGGACTATGTGATTGATGCATATGCGAAGACGAAGGTGCATAAGATGAAGCCTGCGGTGCGCAACATTCTGCGCATGAGCTGCTATCAGCTTCTGTATATGGATCAGGTGCCGGATTCCGCCGTGTGCAACGAGGCGGTGAAGCTTGTTCGAAAGCGGGGCCTTTCGGGTCTTTCCGGCTTTGTGAACGGCGTGCTTCGGACCGTTGTGCGGGAGAGAGAACACATCTCCTTCCCGGATGCTAAAAAGGAGCCGGTAAAGGCGCTGGCGGTGCGCTTTTCCGTGCCGGAATGGATTGTGCGGGAGTGGCTTTCGGACTACGGCAGAGAAAAGGCAGAGGAGATGCTTGCGGCGGCGGGGAAGGAGCCGAAAATTACGGTTCGGGCCAATACCACGAAGTGTACGGCAGAAGAGCTCAGGGAGATGCTGACCAGGGAGCAGGTGCGTGTGGAGGAGCTCGGGGAACCGGAGGACGCGTTTGTTATATCAGGATTTGATAATCTGAAATATCTTCCTTCCTTCCGGGACGGATACTTTTACGTGCAGGATGTGGGCTCCATGCTCGCGGCAGCTGCCGCAGACCCGAAGCCGGGCGATCATGTGATCGACGTCTGCGCCGCGCCGGGCGGAAAGAGCATACACATGGCGGAGCTGATGGGAGGCGCCGGGTGCGTGGAGGCCAGAGATCTGACGGAATACAGGGTGGGACTGATTGAGGAAAATATATTAAGACACGGTTTAACAAATGTAAAGACGGCCTGTATGGACGCTGCCCTGCGGGACGCCGCGTCGGTAAATCGTGCGGATGTTCTCATGTGCGACCTGCCCTGCTCGGGCCTTGGGGTGATAGGGCGAAAGGTCGACATCCGCTACCGGATGAATCAGGAGCGGGCGAAGGAGCTGGTGAAGCTTCAGCGGCAGATTCTGGATACGGTGTGGGATTACGTGAAGCCGGGCGGTACGCTTGTCTACTGCACCTGTACCGTAAGAAGGGCGGAGAATGAGGAGAACGTGGACTGGTTTCTCGGCCGCCGCCCGGAATTCGAGCCGGTTTTTCAGCGGCAGATCTTCCCGCGGGACGGCCATGACGGCTTTTTTATCGCAAAGCTTGTGCGGAGCATGCCCTTTGGAGGAAATAAGGCTATGACAGGAAAAGAACTATGATGCGGCCGGATGTGAAATCAATGGACCGTAAGGAGCTTGCGGCCTTTGTGGCAGAGCTGGGCGAGAAGCCCTTTCGGGCTATACAGCTATTCGAATGGCTGCACGCAAAGCGGGCTGACAGCTTTGAGGAAATGACGAATCTCTCCGGGGCGTTTCGAAAAAGGCTTGCGGAAAGCAGCCGGCTGGTGTGCCTTAAGCAGGTTAAGGTGCAGGTCTCGGCGGACGGCACGAGGAAATATCTGTTTGCGCTGGAGGACGGCAATGTGATCGAGAGCGTGCTGATGCGCTACCGGCACGGCAACTCCGTGTGCATCTCCTCCCAGGCCGGCTGCCGCATGGGCTGCCGGTTCTGTGCGTCGACGCTGGACGGCCTGGTTCGAAATCTTGCGCCCTCGGAGATGCTGGATCAGATTTACCGGATCGGGAAGGACATTGAAGAGCGCATCTCCAACGTGGTGGTGATGGGCACCGGGGAGCCGCTTGACAACTATGAGAATCTGCTGAAGTTTATCGGGCTGCTCAACGACGAAAAGGGGCAAAACATCAGTCAGAGAAACATTACGGTGTCCACCTGCGGCATTGTGCCAGGGGTGCATGATCTTGCGAAGGAGCGTCTCGGCATCACGCTGGCGCTCTCTTTGCATGCGCCGAACCAGAAGAAGCGCCTCTCGCTTATGCCGGTGGCATCCGCCTACGGCATAGAGGAGGTGGTGGACGCCTGCCGGCAGTATTTTGAAAAGACCGGCAGGCGCGTGACCTTCGAGTACAGCTTAATCGGCGGCGTCAACGACTCCGCGGAGGATGCCGCAGAGCTTGCCGCGCTCCTTTCCGGCATGAACTGCCATGTGAACCTGATCCCGGTGAACCCGGTTAAGGAGCGGGATTTCCTGCCGTCGGACCGGGCCGCGGTCAGGGCTTTTAAGGAGCGGCTTTCTCTGGAAAAAATTAACGCCACCGTGCGAAGGGAGATGGGGCGCGACATTGACGGCGCCTGCGGACAGCTGCGCCACGCGCATCTGAATGTTGAATCTTAGGCGAGCTTGTGTTATGATAAAGGGTATAGATTTATCTTTACAGACAGATTTGTTGCGTTAGCAGCATGGATTCTATTGTACGAGAGAAAGGATAAAGCGGATGAAGACGTATTCCATAACGGATACCGGTATCCTGCGAGAAATGAATCAGGATTACTGCTTCGCATCGGATACTCCCGTTGGAAACCTCCCGAACCTTTATATTGTCGCGGACGGTATGGGCGGACATAAGGCCGGCGATTACGCCTCCCGGTACACGACACACCGGGTGGTGGCGTCTGTGGCCAGAAATCACAAGACGGAGCCGGTCTCCGTCTTAAAGGAAGCCATCACCGTATCCAACCAGCTTCTGATCCGGGAGGCGAGAGATGACATCGACAAGCAGGGGATGGGGACGACGCTGGTCGTCGCCACGATTCTGGGCGATAAGCTTTACGTGGCAAACGTCGGGGACAGCAGGCTCTATATCGTTAACGGGGATATACGGCAGGTGACGAGGGATCATTCCTACGTTGCGGAGATGGTAAGACTCGGCAAGGTGGACGCCAGACAGGCGAGAGTACATCCCGATAAAAATATTATTACACGGGCAGTCGGCGCCGCAGAGGCGGTGGAGGCTGATTTTTTTGAGGTTGAGCTTCGCGAGAACGACCGGATTCTCATGTGCACAGACGGTCTTACGAATATGGTCGAGGATGCGCAGATCTGTGATGTGGTGGTATCGGACAGGACGCTTGCACAGCGGGCCGGAGAGCTTGTGGCCATCGCAAACCGAAACGGCGGAAGAGACAATATTACAGTTATGATTATAGAACCATTGATTTAAGAGGTGAATTCATGTTATCAGTTGGAACATACTTGGGAGATCGTTACGAGATTCTGGATAAGATCGGCGCGGGCGGGATGTCCGACGTGTACAAGGCAAAGGATCACATTCTCGGCCGCTATGTTGCGATCAAGGTGCTTAAGGCGGAGTTCTCGGAGGACCGCGGCTTTGTGACGAAATTTCGGACGGAGGCCCAGTCTGC
>CATJJD010000288.1 GCA_949740385.1 uncultured Lachnospiraceae bacterium | reverse complement strand
GTAACTATTTCAGGGAATGGAGCGTGATTAAATGCCAAGTCCAGTAGTAGAGATACAGCCTGCTAATCATGTCATGTTGTGTGCTAACATTCCGTTCGATTCCACATACACCCACACCTGTCTTTTTGGTAGCGTTGGTGCACAGCAGTCTTACTTTGCCGGAAAAGCCAAGTATAACTGGACTAACTTAACACCATCCAGATATCCCAACAAACTAAGGCTTCCTATTTCTTCCTCGGAAGCCTATGCCTGCAATTATCTGGCGTTCCAGAATACTAACTTTTCTGCAAAATGGTTCTATTGTTTTATTAAAGAAATCGAGTACGTTAATCCTGAGGTGTGTTTTGTAACGGTGGAACTAGACGTTTTTCAGACGTGGCAATTTGACTTTACTGTCGGAACTTCTTACGTTGTTCGAGAGCATCCACTCACAGACACTTACGGCGAACACACACTTGGAGAGCCGCTCGAAACAGCGGAATTTGTCGACGAAGCAAGCACAGGTACCGGGCACATGGACACCTATCGGGCGGTGGTAGAATATGCTGGTGGAGGTGGTGGAGATGGTGGAGATGGTGGAGATGGTGGGGATGGTGGGGATGGTGGGGATGGTGGGGAAGATAACGGACACGGCCCCGGTTGGGAACGAAGTACAAGAGCGACAGGACAAGGAACCGTTGGAGGAACGTTTAGCGGATTAACCTATATGACAGCGCCATTATCCGGTGCAGGCGGTGGAGCAATTTTAGACCTACTGGAATCTTTAAACAATTCCGGTAAAATCGACCAAATCGCCGCGACCTATTTAATGCCGGACGATTTTTACACCACCGGGGCATCTGCTGTCCGTTACATTATTAATAAGGCAAAGAATATCGAAACCCTAGGACAGTATACACCTAGGAATAAAAAGCTACTTTGCTATCCGTTTAATATGCTATGTGTTAGTAACTCCATGGGACAAGTAAATTCATACAAGTATGAGTACTTTGGAGGGAATGCCATGAATTTCACAATGTCCTGTGCTATGGGTGGAAACTCAGATGTGATTTTGTGCCCAAATGCCTACAATGGAAAGTACGAAAATTGGGAAGAGTCTTTATCTCTATCCGGCTTCCCTCAGTTTGCGTATATTATCGACACCTATCGGAATTGGGTGGCACAAAATGGTGCTAGCTATGGGTTATCACAAATGGCGGGAATCGTTGGAGGTGTAGGAAATGTTGCACTTTCTGCCGCTACCGGAAATGCTATGGGCGCTATTACAGGTGCTCTAAACACAGGTGCGGCTATGGCATCTTGGGCAGAGAAATCAAAAATGCCAAATTCCAGCGGTGGGGCATCTGCAAGTAATACCATGGTAGGCATCCGTGCCAAGGACTTCTATTTTTACCAGCACCACATCCGAGAAGATTATGCGGCGGCGTTCGACGATTACTTTGACCGTTTTGGTTACCAGACCAATCGCCTTAAGGTTCCAAATATGACAGGACGTCCAAGTTATAATTATGTGCAGTGCCTAGACCCGGATATCCGTGGTAACATCCCGTTAGGAGATATGGATATCATTAAGTCGGCGTTTTCCAGAGGGATTACATTTTGGCATAACATCGCAAGAGTGGGTGACTACTCGGTAAAAAATCGACCACCAGGGGAGGTATAACATGGGCAAAAGAAAACCACGTTCCAGCACGAATGCCGTGGACGCAACCATGAACCTTTACAATAAATGGTTCAGTCATTATTTTGACTATCTCTATGGCTTAACCATAAACTCCATTGTTTGGGAAAACTTACCTCTTACTATCTTGCCCTCACTCTTGGAGCAGTCCTGTACCGATAAGGGATATGTATTGTTTTTCCAAGACGATGCCCTTGGCTTCCTTGCCTTACCTTGTACCATTGGGGGTCGATTAAATGTGAATCGTATTCCCATTAATCGTGTTGCATACTCGCCTACAGGGTATAATATTCCAAGGACAATAGACAACAGTGTTATTATTTTTAATAACTATCAGCACGCCTCGGATGTTTTAACCCTAGAACTTTATGCTAGTCAACTAGCAAGCATCCGTATGTCAACTTGGGCAAACCTTAACAACCAGAAATTCCCTCTGCTTTTGCTTACATCACCTCAACAACGTCTTTCGATGCAAAATTTTTATATGCAATACGACGGGTGCGTTCCTGCCATTTTCGGGACAAAGGATTTTGATTTGGAGTCCATAAAAGCCTTGCCGATGCAGGTTCCGTTTGTGGCAGACAAACTCGAGGACTCATTACATCGAATAATGAATGATTTCCTCACTTGGCTTGGTGTAGAGAACTCGAACCAGGATAAAAAAGAGCGGATGGTTGCCAATGAGGTTGGCAGTAACTATGGTAATGTTGAGTTATCTAGAAACACAAGATTGTCCGCGAGGAAATATGCATGTGATGAAATCAACGCAATGTTCGGGTTAGATATCGACTGTCATTTTAATTCTGACTTGAACACGTTACTTAATTTTCCGCAACTAAACGAGGGTGAAGTTTATGAGCAAGTATACAACACAAGTTCGCTGGATAGTCGAACACAGCACGCCGGGATTCGAAGGTACAATAACGAACAGGATTAAAGCGGCGTGCCCAAAGATTTTCGACTTCGATTTCCCTATCTGGAATGAGGAATATCGGATAGAGTTGGAAACAAAAATCATACGCCATTACTATATGGAAGAAATTGGCGGCGAAACCGTTGGTTTGTGGAAGCTATGGTTAGAGGATAAGCTTAATGCAATTATGCCGTACTACAACAAACTCTATGAAACCACCGTGAAAGATTATGACTACATGGTCGATGTGGATACAACTGAAGACTTGCAACGCACAGAGTCCCGAAAGGAAGATAACATCTTTAAAAGTAACCAGGAGATGGATTCTGATACCACGGATGACACAACGATTTCTCAGACTGTGAACACTACCGGAACCACGGACACGCATAGCGATAGCAAGACTTCGGGGAATCCTACATCCCATTCGAGTCACAACGATTTTCCTCAAGCGCCGCTGGAACAAAATAAGGGTTACGGCACGTATGAGGACTACATACAAAATGTGTTATCAGAAAATGTGCTAGTGGATAATACCGAAACCGTAGATAACTTACAGACGACTAATGGAGCAGATAACCGCAAAGTAACCACAAACCAGGAAACCACTGCCAATTCCATGAATAACCTTACAGAAGATAAGGGAATGGAACATACCATTCATAAAAGAGGGTTAAACGGTGCACGAAGCTTTACGGATTTGCTTATGCAATATCGACAGAGTTTAATCAATATTGACATGATGATTATTAAGGAACTGTCGGATTTGTTCATGCAAGTTTATTAAAAGGAGATTTTATGGCAAATACATTTTTACCGTTGTTCACCTTCTGGTGTCAAAAGGTAATTCCACTTGTGTATGATAACAGCCTGTCATACTATGAGGTGTTATGTAAGGTTGTCGAATACCTGAATAACGTAATTAAACAGGTGGATTCAAACACAAATCAGATTAAGATTAACCAGAAGGACATTAAGCAGTTACAAGCAGAAATGGCTATCGTTCAGGCAGAGTTAGAAAAGGTAAAGAATGGTGACTACGTTTCCCTTTACATCGACGCTCTTGCTTCCTGGATAGATAGCAACTTGCAGGAATTGGTAGGGCGCGTTGTAAAATACGTGTTTTTCGGATTGACCGATGACGGTTATTTCTGTGCTTACATTCCTGATTCCTGGAAGTTTATTAGCTTCGATACCATTATCGATACAACATCCCCGTTATATGGACACTTGTTACTGCAATGGTAGCAGAAGTTCATTATCAAGATTGGAATATTTTTGGAACACTTCCATCAACGAACCTTAACTTTAATATAATGCCCGGGGATGCATTTATTTTAAGTACACCTTGGTTCTGTTGTGGAAGATATTCCGATTACTATTGTTTATTATCAGACGGGCATATAGGATGTGGAAATCATCCAGAATTGCCGGAAGAGGGGGACGTTTAAATGCCTAATCCGAATTTACCAATTAATTTCAGAAAGAACACCTACATTGGGGCAAGATATGTTCCCAAATTTTCTGATACTCCTGGTTC
>CATJJD010000287.1 GCA_949740385.1 uncultured Lachnospiraceae bacterium | reverse complement strand
TACACTCGGTGCAATTCAGAACCGGTTAGAGCATACGATTGCTAACCTGGATAACGTAGTTGAGAATACCACAGCCGCTGAGTCTCAGATTCGTGATACGGATATGGCAGAAGAGATGGTTGAGTACAGCAAGAACAATATTCTTGCTCAGGCTGGACAGTCAATGCTGGCTCAGGCAAATCAGGCTACACAGGGTGTAATGTCTTTACTGCAGTAATTATCATAAAACGAAATCAGGAAAGAGCGAAGCAATTCGCTCTTTCTTTTGTTAGGAGAACAATATATGGGACAACAACCAGTATTAACCATCTCTTTATTAATATCGAACCGCATGGATACCGTCCGCAAATGTCTGGATTCGCTGAAGCCGATTATGGAGAAGATTCCCAGCGAGCTGATTCTGACCGATACCAGCAAAAATCCGGAAATTCACAAGATCTTGCTGGAATACACGGATCAAGTGCTGGAATTTGACTGGTGTAATGATTTTGCGAAAGCGAGAAATGTCGGGCTGGAGCAGGCAAAGGGCGAGTGGTTCCTTTTCGTGGACGACGACGAGTGGTTTGTCGATGTTGACGAACTGGTTCGGTTCTTCCGCAGCGGAGAATATAAAACCTACGGGTGCGCAAATTATATTCAGAGAAACTTTTATGACCGTGATTTTGTGAATTACAGCGATTCCTGGGTGTCCCGGATGGTTCGGCTCAACAAGGAAACGCATTTTAAAAGCAAGATTCACGAGTATCTGTATCCGGCACCCGGAAAATGTAAATATCTGAATTCGATTGTGCACCATACCGGCTATATTTTTGCAACGGAGGAGAGCAATCGAAAGCATTTTGAGCGCAATTCGGTGCTGCTTCTGGAGATGATCGAGGAGGAGCCGGACCGACTTCGCTGGCGGGTGCAGCTGGCACAGGAATACCGGGCCATCAAGGACTGGGAAGCGCTGCATAAGTTCTGCGAGGAGAGCATCGAGTTTTGCGCCAATCTGGATAATAAGTACGACAATTATGACATGGGCACCTTCTTTGTGGGCTCAATGGAGGCGCTTCTGTTTCTGGAACGGTATGAGGAAGCCCTGGCCGCCGGAGAGAGGGCGCTGCAGGATTATCGAAACAGCGAGCTTACCCGAATTTATATCCATCTCTGCTTTGCAGTCGTCTATTATCGGCAGAAGGATTACAGTCATGCAGAGGACAGTGCCCACAAATATCTTCGTCTCGGCAAAAAGCTGAAAAAAAATCAGAAGCTTATCGAGGAGCAGCAGCAGACGCTTCTTGTGGGAGAGGCACTGGATCAGATTCCGATGCGGCGCATCTACTCGATTCTGATCTGCGTTGATTTAATGAGGGACAGCACATCAGCCCTGAACAAGCATCTGAAGGATCTGGGCTGGGATAAGAAGGTTGTATACGTGCTTGACGATATTGTCGACATAATGGCGGCGGCCTTTGAGAGACTGCCATTCGAGCCTGTTTTTGCGGAGACGGCGCAGCTTATTGTAAACAACGATGCCCTCTGGAAACGGTTTTTCCCGATTGTACAGAGGATGGAAGAGTCGGATTCGCAGAACTTCCATCGGATGCTTGTCATTTTGAGCAGGCTTACCGGGGAGCGGTGGTATCTCTGGTATGCGAAGGTTCTGCTGGCCGACAGGGACGATAATCCGGAGCATTTGCAGGAGGATCTGGAGGGATTTTTCCGCAATGTGAGCAATGTGTTTCTTGTTCCGGACCGGATTATTCAGATCGCAAAGAGGTTCGAAATCAACGTGGAGGAGCTTTATCTGGCGACACCGTTTGAGCGCTGGAAGGATGATCTGCGGGACTATATCTCAAAGGTAAGCTTAAACGACATCCACATTACGGAAGCGGAGATGCGGGCGATGCGCACGAAGGACGATGTAAGGTATGAGTATCTGTTTGTGCAGGCCGCGCAGGCGAGAGCGCTCTTTGCCGTGGTGGAGAAGGAGTTTGAGAAGAAGCGGGCGAGCTTCCTGGAGTTTGCACGGGTGACGGAGCAGTTCCACCGGGTTTATTTTCAGGCGGAAATTGTGGATAACTGCCCGGAGCTTCTGCCGGAGTACGCGCAGGCCGCTCTCTTTATCGGGAAGGCGCTTTCGATGGAGGAGGCTGAGCCGAAGGAGGCCCTTGATACGTTAAAGCTTGCGGTGGATGTCTACCCGTCCTTTGCGGATACAATCAAGTCTTATATGCGGGCCTTCGGCGAGGAAAAGCGAAAGAGGGAGCGGGCCGCGAAGGAGGAGATGCGGCAGCTTCAGGAGAAGGTGAAGGGCGAGGTTTACCGCTGTATGGAGCAGAAGCAGTATGAGGCGGCGCTGCAGATTCTGACCCAGTTAAAGCAGCTGAAGCCGAACGATCTGGAGCTTGCGGAGCTGACGCTCAGAGTCAGACTGGCAATGCTGTCGTAGGACAGGGAGGGAGGATTATGTCAAAAAAAATACTTACGATTTCCCTGTTGGTATCGGGCAGAGAGAAGACGACAAAAAAATGTCTGGATTCGCTGGCAGGGCTTTTGGAGCGGCTGGACAGTGAGCTGATTCTCGTGGATACCGGGTGCGGCGAAGCGCTGCGGGAGGAGCTTTACGGCTATACGGATCAGATTATTCCGTTTGTGTTCTGCAATGATTTTGCGAAGGCGAGAAATGCGGGGCTGGAGCGGGCTTCCGGGGAGTGGTTTCTGTTTCTGGATGATGACGAGTGGTTTGAGGATGTGGGGCCGATTGTGGAATTTTTTCAGTCGGGGGAATACCGGGAGTACGATCAGGCGGTGTATCGGGCGCGCAACTACTCGAATCCGGAAGGGACGGAGTACACGGACGACTGGGTTTCCCGTATGATCAAGCTGGAGCCGGACACCCGCTTTGAGGGGCGGGTGCACGAATCCCTTGTACCGGCTGTGGGGAAATGCAGACAGATTGATGCGTTTGTGCACCACTACGGCTACGCTTTTGCGGACGAGGAGGCAAAGAGAAAGCATTTCGAGCGAAACGCAAATATTTTGCTGGGACTGATCGAGGAGGAGCCGGACAATCTGCGGTGGAGACTTCAGCTTGCGCAGGAGTACTACAGCATAAGAGACGGGAAAGGACTTGTCAAAACCGGCGAGGACGCCATTGCGCTGATCCGGGAAATCGACCGGCCGTTTATAAATGAATGCCGCGGAGCATTTTACTGCGCGGTTCTTCTGGGAGAATTTCTGGAAGGAAAATACGAGGATGTGGAGCGGCACTGTCTGGAATATATGAAGGACGAAAGAAACAGCGCCCAGGGGCAGTGCAGTCTCTGTTCCACAGGCGCGTCGGGCGCCGAGGAGCGAAAGGACAGGGCGGCGCTTGCCCGTTACTGTGAGCTGTATTTCCGGTATCTGAAGGAGCATCAGGAGAAGGAGCGAAGCGAGCAGGAGCAGATTATCGAGGAGAGCATTGTTCTGGTGAAGGATCTCGTGTCCGAGGAGCGGCAGACGCAGCTGCGCAATCTCTGGGCCTGGGCCTGCGCCTGTATCGGGGAACCGGAGAGTTTTTCGCAGGAGCAGAGGGAACTGCTGATGAAGGACGTGCAGCAGATGATTGACGGCAACGGCGAATTTCTGTTCCTCCCGGGCGGAATCTGGGATATTGCGGAGGGCGGCGTATTTCCGCTGGAGGATATGCTGCTGGCGCTGCCGATGTCGCAGTGGATCGTGATGGTTATGGTTCTGCAGGCGAAGAACAGCCGGACGGAGTGGGAGAACGTGCAGGAGCATCTTTCCGCCATTCGGACAAGGGAGGATCTGAGATACGATTATCTGGATATGCACAACTCGAATTTACTTGTCGCGGCGGCTGACCCGGATGAGGACTACGAGGGGATGTGCCGGCTGCTGCAGTATTACAGCAAAAGCAATATGAGCTTTGCCAGGCGCGTGTACACGCCGGCGGCCTTCGAGGGCGGAATGGAGATGCTGCCGGAGAGCTGCCGGGGGGCGGTCTGGATTGAGCAGATGTTTGAATGCGAGGAGCAGGACTGGAACGGGAAGCTTGCCTGTCTGAAAAAGAGTGCAAAAGTATGGCCGCAGCTTGGAGAGACGATCAAGCTTTTTGCAAAACGGATCGGCGAGGAGCAGGAAAGGCGCGATAAGGCGGCGGCGGAGGCGAACCGTGAGCTGTACGCGATGGCGAAGCAGGTGAAGTCGCAGGTGAAGGCGTTTATGGACGCGGGGATGAACGCGGAGGCCCTTACCATTGTGCGGCAGCTTCGGACGATGCTGCCGAATGATAAGGAGACCGCGGCTCTGGAGCGCGAGCTGAATATGCGGTTTTCGTGACCGCGGGAAGGATTGCCGGAGGTACAGAGGTTGAGAAAGAGAGTGGTGGCGCTTGCTCCGTATGAGAGCCCGTGGCGCAATGTGGAGCTGATTAAGGACTGCGGTCTGATTCCGTATCTTCTCTGTAAAAATTATAACTGCGACGTGCGGATGGTGGGGGCAAAGGGCGGCGATTACAGCTATCAGTCTCTGATTTCGGGTGTGGAGCTGGAATTTCTTGCGGACGGAAGCGTGGAATCCAAAGTGGACTATATCAGGAAGCACGCGGCGGAAACGGATCTGCTTGTTCTTCGGGGCTGCCACGCCACGAATTTTGAGCCGGCTTACGCTTACCGAAAGGAGAATCCGACGGGGAAAATCTATGTGGGGCTGGATGCAAACAGCTTCTGGATGGACGGGATGGACTGGGAAAATGCATATTTTCGGAAGTTTATGGACTGCTGCGATGTGATTGCGGCAAGCGGAAAAAGCCTGCAGGATTATCTGAATGACAAGTGGCCCTGGAAAATCTCGTATGTCCCGAACGGCTACTACGCTTTTGGCAGAGAGCGGAGTCCGCTTCCTTTTGAGGAGCGCGAGGACGTGATTCTTACGGTTGGGCGGCTCGGCACACAGCAGAAGGCGACGCATATTATGCTGGAGGCTTTTGCGCTGGCGGCGGAGCGGATACCGGGCTGGCGTCTGCGGCTGGTGGGAAGCGTTGAGCCGCAGTTTCAGGAATATATAGAAGCTTACCGGAGGAGAAATCCGGTGATTTCGGACCGCGTGGAGTTTGCTGGCCCCATTGAGGACCGGGAGAGGCTTCTGGAGGAATACCGAAGGGCTAAAATTTTTACGCTGTCCTCCGAGATTGAGGGCGGTACGCCCAACGTTGTGGCGGAGGCGCTGAATGCCGGATGTGTTATGGCAGTTACCCGGTTTGACGCCTGCCTGGAGGCGACGGATGATGAGCGCTGCGGCGGGACGGCCGATATTGACGATGCGCAGGGGCTTGCGCAGGTGTACGAGGAGCTTGCGCTCTCGGATGGGCTTAAGGATATGTCGGAGCATGCGCACCGCTACGGCAGAACGCATTTTGACATGGAAAATATTGTGGATAAGCTGTACGAGAGGCTCTTTGGAGGTTGCGATGGGCGAGATTCAGTATAGGGATAAACGGTTCTGGTATCTGGATCGGGATAGAGAGCAGGTGCTGATTGATCTGCGCAGATGCATGGATAATCGAAGCCGGATTCCGATCACCGAGACGGAGCATAACAGCCGGTCTGTGATGCGCCTGACGGTTGGCCTGCAGACGATGCACGAAGAGCTGGGGTTTGGTTCGGAGGATGCGTTTGACTATCTGCTGCTGGATTTTCTGGCGGCGCAGTGTCTGATGAAAACGTCCATGCCCTTTCGAGTGGCCGAGCTTGGCGCGATGAACGGTGTGTGGAGTTTTCATCTGGCTTCTCTGATGGGGCAGTATAACCGCGATTCTACTCTGTGCTGCGTGTGCGACGGGGTGGGGAACGAGAGCGGCAACCGCTGGCTTGACCGGATCGCTTTTGTGGCGGAGCCGCCGAAGCTGTCGATGCTGGCTGCGGACTATGATGATACCATGTTGATGGAGAGCAGCTTTGACCTGGTGGTTTTAAACGGCAGCGTCCCTGTGGAAAATCCGTACCGGGTTGTGAAGGAGGCAGAGCGGCTGGTTAAGATAAACGGCGTGATTCTCTGTTATGTAAAGGATCAGCCGTCCTTATCCGACATGCTGTACCGGGTATTTTCGGATGCTGAGACGTTTGAGATTGATCCGGTCACGCGGGTTTTACGCGTTGTGTACAGCGGTATTTCCTGGACGGATCAGGCGACGGTTTCCTGCAGAGACGAGGCGGAGGCTTATCTGGAAAGGTTTTTGCAGCCTGCCTGGCGCGCGGCGTCGAAAACGGAGCTTCGGGAGTACTATGATTGTCTGGAGCATTTTATTTCGGCTGCGATGGCGGAGGGGCTGGCGGATTTGAAAATTCGGATGATCCGGTGTCAGGAGACAGTGCTGGATGCGATGTATCCGGCGAAACGGTGCGATATGCGGACAGGTGATGCGGGTCGGGGACAAGGAGACTAAGAATTAACCGATATTTGCCGATATATATATTGTATAGTATC